>CAYYTN010000060.1:0-5551 GCA_964474495.1 uncultured Chloroflexota bacterium | reverse complement strand
CCTCTACCTGGAGCGCCTGCTGCTCGGGGTGCGGCACATCGAGGTCCAGATTCTCGGCGATGACAAAGACGTCATCAGCCTCGGCGAGCGCGACTGCTCCGTGCAGCGCCGCCACCAGAAGGTCATCGAAGAAAGCCCCGCCCCACGGCTCGACGACCGCACCCGTAAACGCATCGCCGACGCGGCGGTCAAGTTCGCCCGCAAACTCAAGTACCACAACGCCGGCACCGTCGAATTCCTGCTCGACGCCGACGGCGACTTCTACTTCCTCGAACTCAACGCCCGCATCCAGATCGAGCACCCGGTCACCGAAATGGTCACCGGCATCGACATCGTCAAGGAACAGATATCGCTGGCCGCCGGCGAGCGCCTCAGCATCAACCAGAAGGCCATCAAGACCACCGGCCACGCCATCGAGTGCCGCATCGTCGCCGAGGACCCGGAGAACAACTGGGCCCCGGCGTCCGGCCTCATGACCGAGTTCCAGGTGCCCGGCGGACCGGGCGTCCGCGTCGACACCCACATGAGCGGCGACCAGGTGGTCAGCCCGCACTACGACTCGCTGCTGGCCAAGGTCATTTGCTGGGGCGAAGACCGCGCCCACGCGCTGGAAACCTCGCGCCGCGCGCTCACCGAGTTCCGCGTCAGCGGCCTCCCGACCAACAAGGCCTACCTGCTGCGGGTGCTCGATTCCGAAGAGTTCGTCGAAGGCGAGGCGACGCTCGAATCGGCCCTCGGCGAAGCCCCGTTGCCCGGGCTCACCCCGTCCTACCAGGGCTAACCCCCGGATCGCCATGCCTGAATTCCCCAGGAAGGGCCCCCGGCTGCACGGCCGTCGCGGCGCTCGTGAGCTGCTCCTGCAAGTCCTCTACGAAGCCGACCTCAGCCGCCGGCCGCCCGACGCGCTGCTGACCGAGCGCGCCGACGAAATGGAAATCGCCCCCGACCACCTCGACTTCATCCGCTCCGTCAGCGACCTTTTGCACGCGACAATCGACGAAATCGACCGTAAGATCACAGTGGCCGCGCCGCGACGACCGCTCGGCCAGCTGGCCCCGGTCGACCGGGCATTGCTGCGAATGGCGGTCGCCGAGTTGCTGGTCGCCGCCACCCCGGCCGCCGTCGCCATCGATGAAGCCGTCGAACTGGCGAAGCGCTACGGAGTCGAATCTTCGGGCCGCTTCGTCAACGGCGTCCTCGGCACAATCCAACGCGAAATCGAAGCCGGCCCCGGCGCCGCGCCCGATCTGGAACCCGTAACCAATGGCTGAACCCGACCCCGACCGCGAACTCACCGACGAAGAAAAGGGCGTCATGTCCCTGCGGGGGCACCTGCTCGAACTCCGCTCCCGCATGACCATCGCCGCCATCGCCGTCGTCGCCTGCAGTTTCATCCTCTGGCCCTTCAAGGACTTCGTCTTCGATGTCCTCCAGAGCCCCCTGCCCAACGACGCCGTGCTGCAGCAAATCACGCCCACCGAAACCTTCTTCACCTTCATCAAGATCTCGCTCATGTTCGGCGTCGGCGTCTCCAGCCCGCTGGTCGTCTACCAGATGCTCGCCTTCATCTCCCCCGGCCTCTATCCCAACGAGCGCCGCATGATCTATTACTCGCTGCCGGCCGTCGCCGGGCTCTTCTTCGTCGGCGCCATGTTCGCCTGGTTCGTCGTCCTCAACTTCACCCTCGGCTTCCTGACCAACTTCAGCCCCGACGACATCAAGACCGAGCTGAGCGTCTCGTCGTTCGCCGATTTCGTCACCAAGATCCTGCTGGCGGTCGGACTGGTCTTCGAGACGCCCCTGGTCATCTTCCTGCTGGCGCGGCTGCGCATCGTCAGCACCAAGCGGCTGCAGCGCTTCCGCCGCTACGCCATCGTCGTCATCGTCATCATCGCGGCGATCATCACGCCGACTCCCGACCCGTTCACGCAGATGACGGTCGCGATCCCGATGTACCTGCTCTACGAGTTGGGCGTGCTGCTCTCGCGGCTCGCCGTCCCGACTCCTGAGGGAGATCGCGACCCCGCCCCCGAACCCGCCCCCGATCCCTCCGACGCCGGTACCTCCGCCGCCTAGCGATTTCCCTCCACATCCCTAGCCGGCGCAAGGCTTCCTGCGACGAGTTCCCTCGACGTCTTCCGGGCGCTAGTTCGGTCCGCCTCCGCTGGTAGAACAAAACGGACTGTGTCCATCCCGTGGCCCGACCTGCGCAAGCCGTGGCCCGACCTGCGTGCAGGTTGGGACAGGTGCTCATTCTCAAACTGCATCCGCTGGTAGGACAAAAACGGACTGTGTCCGCTGCGTGCAGGTTGGGACCTATGGAGCGACCGTTCGACACACCTCCGCCGCTTGAACCGAGAGGGGTCTATGCCCCCTGATCCACCGACCAGTCGGTAGCCCCGTACTCCGCCCCGTCGATCCCGAAATCCGCCAGCGCCCCCGTCATATCCGCGTGCAGGCCGGCCCGGGCCGTCAGTCGCCCGCCCTCGGGCAGATCGGCGGCGATCCGCCAGGCGTGCAGCATTTGCCGCTCCGCCCCGCCGTCCCTCCCGTACACCGCGTCGCCGAGCACCGGGAAGCCCACCGCCGCCAGGTGCACCCGCGCCTGGTGGGTCCGCCCGGTCACCAGGTCCAGTTCCAGCAGCGAGGCATCGTTGGTCCGGGCCACGCGGCGAAACTCGCTCAGCGCTGACCTACCCGACCAATCCACCTCCATCCGCCGCGGGTCGGCCGTCGACCGGCCGATCGGCGCTTCGATAGTCCCCGAAGCGTGTGGAAAGCTCCCGGCCACCAGCGCCAGGTAGGTCTTCGCAACCTTGCGATCGCCAAACTGCCCCACCAGTGAGTGATAGGCGGCTTCGGTGCGGGCCACGAGCATGATGCCCGAGGTATCCATATCCAGCCGGTGGACGATCCCCGGCCGCTCCGCGCCGCCAACCGCCGCGATCTCCGGGAACCGCGCCAGCAGCCCGTTCACCAGCGTCCCGTCGGGGCGTCCCGCCCCCGGGTGCACCGCCAGGCCGGCCGGCTTGTCGATGGCGATCACGTCGTCGCCGGCGTGGATCACGGCGATCTCGATCTCCGCGTCCGGCGCCACCGCCGCCGTGCGTTCCGGGATCGTGCATTCCACCGCGTCGCCCTCGGCCAGCCGGGTCGCGCGGCGCGGCGGCTGATCGTTCACCAGCACAAAGCCGTCATCCACCAGGTGTTGCACGCGGTTGCGGCTGAGTTCCGGAAAGCGTTCCGCCAGCACCACATCCACTCGCCGCCCGGCATCGTTGGCGGAGGCCGTAAACCGCTCGGTGGTGGCCGGACTCATTGGGCGCTCCTGACCGTCCGAAGGGCTTCGCGAACCGCCGGCAGAGCCGCCCTACTCACCACCCCGCCCAACCAGCCCCGGGGCTACTGCGTAAAGGGCGCCGGCAGGTTCGGGCGTTGCTCCACCCGGCCCGCCAGCAGCAAGATCACAAAGAGGGCGATCGACACATCGATCGCCGCGTCGGCCAGGTTGAACACCGGCCACCAGCCCAGGTCCATGTAATCGACCACGTGCCCGAAGCGGAACCGGTCGATGAGGTTGCCGATCGCGCCGCCGAAGGTCAGGCCGAATACCAGCCGGGTCGCCAGCGTCGGGCGCTGCAATTGCTTCGAGTAGACCCAGATCAGCGCGCCGATCGCCGAGAGCACCAGCCCAGTGAAGATCCACGGCGCCGCCGCCCCCGAGAACATCCCGAACACCAGGCCGCTGTTGTGCACCAGGCGCAGCTTCAGCACCGGCTCGATCAGCCACGCCTGCGCCCCATCCTGCTCCAGAAGGTAACCGCTGATGGCCGCCTTCAGCACCTGGTCCAGCACCCCCACCCCCACGGCCACCGCCAGGGTCGGACCGGCCAGTTCCAGGATCGGCTTGCGGCGCGTCAAGAATCGAATCGTCCTCGGGAAGAAGGGGCCCGGCGACCGTCCGCCGGCGGGTATGCTCGTGGACGGAATGTTACCATGACGGGAGCCGCTTCAGGGGCGTTTCACGGCCCCGGCGCGCCTGTCCCCAGCCCGCGAAAGACCCGCCCATCACCACGCTGCGCAGCCGCTAAATGACCGCCTTCTGGCGCCGCCATCAGGGCGTGATCCTCGAGATCTTCGAGACCCTTCTGCTGGCCGCCTTCATCTTCTTCGCCTCGCGGCTCGTCATCCAGAACTTCCGCGTCGACGGCCGCAGCATGCTCCCTGCCCTCAGCACCGACGAGCTCGTCCTGGTCGCCAAGATCTCGTATCTCACCTCCACCCCGGCGCGCGGCGACATCACCGTCATCAGCAAGCCCTCCGAGCAGCGCGAGGACCTGGTAAAGCGCGTCATCGGCCTGCCCAACGAGACCATCGAAATGCGCGACGGCAAGGTCTACATCAACGGCATCGGTCTTGACGAATCGGCCTACATCGTCGAACCCGGCAACTACTCGATGCCGCCGATCGTGCTGGGCGATCAGGCGTACTTCGTCCTGGGCGACAACCGCCGCGAGAGCGAGGATTCGCGCCGCTTCGGGCCGGTCCCCTCCGCGGCCATCATCGGCAAGCTCTGGCTGCGCTACTGGCCCCCCGAAGCCTTCGGCTTTGTCCCCGAACAATCCCCCACCCGCGAGCCGTTGCCCGTCCGCACGGACTCCAACCAGGGGCTTTCGGCCCCGGCGGTCGAGGCAGTTCCGACTACGAGCGACGCAGCCACTCGATAGCGCCTACGAACCGTAGAGCCGGCTCAGGGCTAGGGTGCAGCGTGGCTGCAACTTCCTTGAAAGCACGGCCCGAATCCGTCGATCGTGGCACGAACGTTGGCCTCGATCTCGCTCAGCGCCTCGACAACTGGCTTCCCGCCCTGGATCGATATGTATGGAACGAGATACAGATCAAAGTGGGCCACAAAGCCCTCGCCTCCCGGGGCTGGCATCGTCAGTCCATCCCCCCACGCCCTGGCCTGATTGGCGATAGTAAGAAGCGCGTCATGTTTATCGGGATTGGAGAGATCGCGGAGCAGCGCGAGCCAGTCCCCTCCGTTGTACGGCTGCAACCCCTCGATGGCGTGCCGATGCGCCGGATTCACGCCGCGCAAGTACTCAGATTCCTTCCCACGGAAGCCCTCCTGCTTTGAGAAAGTGGGAAACTGCGTTCTTGTTTGAACGGACCCCGAGTCGAGGTAGGCCAACTCTCTGGTCAAGTAGTTGAGCGGTATGCGGAGATTCTGTACGACGTCGCCGATCACCGAGCGGATCCCGGACGGGAAGGGGATGTCTTTCACGTCGAAAGAGAGAGGGACTATTACGTCCTTTCCGGGATTCTGGCTCGCGATGTTTGCCGCGACGTCGGCCGGCACGTCCGGATTGTGCTCGAACGTGATTGGTTCGGCGTTGTCCTTTCTGAACTGCTCTATGATCTCCGCCAGTTCGTTGAGGTGGGTATGGGCCCGGCCCAATCGTTCGTAGGCACCGTCAAGGGAGGGTGGCACGGCGAATCTCGATCCAGCGACGGAAGGAAACAGGGCGTTCAGTGGGGCGGGGCGAAT
>CAYYTN010000059.1:0-11605 GCA_964474495.1 uncultured Chloroflexota bacterium | reverse complement strand
GGGCGTCAGGTGCATCTTGCCGACGTTGGCGGTGTAGTAGCCGGCCTCGCCCAGCAGGCTCACCCAGGTCTTCTGCCACGGGTCGCCGTTCTTGCCCATCCCGGTGGTGTGCGGGTAGTAACCGCTGAAGAGGCTGGCGCGATTCGGCCCGCAGGCCGGCGCCCCGACGAAGCAGTTGGTGAACGTCACCCCTTCCTCGACCAGCCGATCCAGATTCGGCGTGTCCATGTACGGAAACCCGAGGGCCTTGATGGTGTCGTATCGCTGCTGATCGGTGTTGATCAGGATGATGTTCGGCCGGTCAGCCACGGGCAGCGTTCCCTTCAGATGAGGCGCGTCGCTCGCACCCCGGGGACGCGTATTATGCCGCCTCGTCACCTCTAACCTGAAATCCGACAAAACAACGTCAAACGGGGCATATGATAGCCTTGAATGGATCATGCGCCTGCTGTGGGAGCGCACAGAGTCATAAAGAGGTAGGAGCGGTGACCGAAGAACTGATTCTCAAGATGACCTGGGGAGAGTGGTTCGCGGCGGCCGCGCCCGCTATTACGGCCGTCGCGACGACCCTCTACGTCGTTTTCACCTTCATCGTCATCCGGCAAAACGTGCGGACTCAGCGACGGATCGAGGTGGTCCAGCGGGATGATGCTCGCTTTCGCGTGCTGGACCGGAGCCCGATCATCGAGCCGTCGGATAGCGTTCGCTTCCGCAGGAAGAGGAAGAACGTTCAGGAGCCCTACGAAGAGACGCTGATCTTCCCGATCGCCAACCCGACGCAATACCCCGCGACCGACGTGAGGATCTACGCGAGGGTGGACGGAAGGACTCTTGAAGCGAAGGACGGAACAGACGCCCATCTAAGAATCCCAGCCAATCTTCCCCCTCGGGACAATCGGACCGCCACCTTCTATCCGGGTTCCTCAATCATGATGAACGTCCACAACGGGACCTATGACCTGGGGATTGAGCTCCATTGGACAGGACCGCTGGGTATAGGGCTGTACCGGAGCGCGACCTACCGGGGTACGGGAGAGACAAAGACTGCAGCCGCGATTGTCGGAGTCGGGCCGTTGGAGATGCGGATGCCCCTCAAGCTAGCCGATATGGGGTTCCCGGAAACAGATCTCCTAGGCTACTAGTACGCCCCCCGCCCCGAATCGGCCCCGTCGCCGGCTAGTCCTGGTTGACTCCCGGACCGAACACCGCGCCCGTGTCGGCCGCCGACACATTGCGCCGGTAGACCTCCAGGAACCCTCCCCGCACCTTCGGTTCCGCCGGTGTCCACGCCCTGCGCCGCTCGGCCAGCACCGCGTCGTCGACCAGCAGGTTCAACTTTCGTTCCGGGATATCAATCTCGATCAGGTCGCCGTCCTCGACCAGGCCGATCGGCCCGCCGTCCACCGCCTCCGGCACCACGTGGCCCACGCAGGGCCCGCGGGTCGCCCCGCTGTAGCGGCCGTCGGTCACCATCGCCACCGACTCGCCGAGTCCCATCCCCACCAGCATCGCCGCCGGGATCGACAGCTCCCTCATTCCCGGTCCGCCGCGCGGTCCTTCGTTGCGAATTACCAGTACCGTCCCCGCCTCGACGCCTTTGTCCATCAGCACCCGCCGGCAGTCTTCTTCGGACTCCACCACCACCGCCGGCCCGGTGTGCACCCGCATCGACTCGGCCACCGCGCTCTGCTTGATCACCGCCCCGCCCGGCGCCAGCGACCCGCGCAGCACCGCCAGCCCGCCTTCCGGCGCCATGGGCCTGTCGATTTCGTGCAGCACGTCTGGCGCCCCGTTGGTCACCCCGTCCAACCGCTCCGGCAGCGATTTGCCGTAACTTGACATAACATCTGAATGCAGTCGCGGCTCCAGTTCCTTCAACACCGCGTGCACGCCCCCGGCCCGCTTGAAATCCTCCAGGAAGAAGCCCGCCGCCGGTTTGAAATTCCCCAGCAACGGCGTGTCCCGGCTCAGCCGGTCGAAGTCGTCCAGTTTGAATTCCACGCCCAGTTCGTAAGCCAGCGCCAGCACGTGCAGCACCATGTTCATCGAACCGCCCACCGCCAGGCCGACCCGCACCGCGTTCTCGATGTTCTCGCGGGTCACGACCTTGCGGTAGGTCCGCCCCGCCTGCAGCGCCAGCACCGCCTGCCGGCCCGCCTCCTCGGCCAGTTCCAGCAGTTCCTTGTCGGTGGCGGAGGTGGTCACGTTGCCCGGCAGCGACAGACCCAGCGCTTCGACGATCGACGCCATGGTGTTGGCCGTGCCCATCATGTTGCAGGTGCCCTCGGAACCGCAGATGTTGCACTCGATCGCCAGGAATTCCTCGTCGTCGATCTTCCCCGCCTTGAACGAGCCAATCGCTTCCTTGATGTCGCTCGTCCCCCGGAACATTCCGCCCACCTTCACCCGGGGCATGTAGCCGCCGGTCACGAAAACGCTCGGCAGATCGCACCGCGCCGCCGCCAGCATCATCCCCGGGATGATCTTGTCGCACGACCCGATGAACACCGCTCCCTGGAAGCTGTGTGCCTTCAGCATCAACTCCGCCGATGCCGCGATCACGTCCCGTGACGGCAGGATGTAGTGCATGCCCGGGCCCTGGGCGATCCCGTCGCAGCCGGCCACCGTGTTGAACTCGCTCACCATCGCTCCGGCCGCCCGCGCCCCCTTCTTCGCCGCCGCCCCCAATTCGCGCAGGTGCACGTGCCCGGCGGTCAATTCCGACCACGAGTTCACGATCGCGATCATCGGCTTGCCGAAGTCTTCCGTCGTCAGCCCGGTCGGCCGGTACAGCGCCCTTGCGTAGGTGTTCTCGATCCCCTGCAGCGGCGCCGCGAACTCCGCCGGTTTGCTGGTGTCGTCGCTCAGGCGCGCAGCCCTCCATCAGGAAATGTCCGCCGGCCCGGTACGCCCTGCGTACCAGCTTCCGCGGGTGATCCAGATTCTAAGCGCCGCCCGCCCGTGTCCGAAAACCCAATCCGGTCGGCCCCGCCGACTTTCTAGCCCAGCAGCGAGAGCAGCGCTCCCTGCACCGGGCCCGGCATCGTGCCGGTGTAGCCGCCCACCGTCGAGGTCACGCCCGGCAGCCCGCCGGTCAGCATCCCCGCCGCCGACCCGATCGCTCCCGATCCCATCCCGGCCGCGTTCAACGGATTCAGCGCCGCCACCGCCTCCTCGGAAATGAAGTCCATCGCCGGCCGGTTGAAGTACACATCGGTCATGGCCGCCAGACCCGGCGCCAGGCCCATATCGCCGTACAGCGCCTCGGCCACCCGCATCGGGTCGGTCTGCAGGATCTGCGCGAACGCCGCTTCGTTCAGTTTGGCTTCGCCCGACTCGTCGAACCGCACCCCGATGCCCTCCAACCCGTCCCTGGTCAGCCGCACCACCTCGTCCAGGGTGACCCGCACCCGGTCGTTCAGCGTCAGCGCGTGCCGGTCCGCCACGTCGCTCAGCCCGTTCATCGCGTCCAGCAGCGCCCCCACGCTTTCTTCCGAGGTCTCGCCGCCCTGCATCGTCTGCACCGCCTTCGTCAGCGCCGCCATCGCCTCTTCCAGGTCGGCCATCGCCGTCCGCAGCGCCGCCGCCCCACCCACCTGGGTCACGATCGTGCTCTGGGCGGCATCCAACGACTGCAAGATTGGACTCGTGTTCAGCAGCGAACCGGGAATGCCGCCGGCGTCGTTGCCTGAATAGAGCTGGGTCGCCACGGCATGCGCGAACATCGCCTGCCCTTGAATCTGCCCGATGCTCAACTTCCAGCCTCCATGCCGAATGTCGAACTAGTCTGCCTATCCAATCTTCGGCGAAATCTGGACCAGGCTATAGCCCGTCCGCCGCCCTTTCTAGCCCTCTCGGGTGGCCCGGATCGAGAACATCAGCGGAACCCGGTCCTGCCCCTCCGGCAGCCGCCATTTGCCGTCATCGCCCTGCACCATCGACGGCATCGCCTGCCATTCCAGGAACTGGTATTCCTTTAGCGTCTCGATCCGGAAGCCGGCCGCGATCAGCGCCGTCACCGTCTCGCCAAGCCCGTGGGGCCATTCGTACTGAACCGTGTGGGTCAGCTGGTGATCCTCCTCCACGTAGGTCTTGCCCTCGTCCCAGCGCAGTGGCCCGCCCTCGAAATACGGCAGCGTGATCTCCAGCCGGCCGTCGTCGCGTTCCAGGTCCAGCGTATGCAGCACCGGGTGCCCGTCGCGCACGTACAGCGTCCCGCCCGGCCGCACGAACTTCGCCGCCACCCGTGCCCAGCCGGCGATGTCCGGCAGCCAGCACAACGCCCCGGTGCCGGTGTAGACGATGTCGAACTGCTCCGGCAACACCTCGGGCGATTCGTAAAGTTCCGCCACCACGAACCGACCCGGGGTGCCGCTTTCCCGGCTGATCTCCCGCGCGGCCGCGATCGCCTTCTCCGAGAAATCCAGCCCGGTCACCTCGGCCCCCAGCCGCGCCCACGAAAGCGTGTCCTGGCCGATGTGGCATTGCAGGTGCAGCAGGGACTTTCCGGTCACGTCGCCCAGTTCGATCCGGTCGAACTCCACCGTCTCGCTTATCCGCCCCGGGTCGGTCTTAAAGGCGGCGATGTCGTAGGTCGACTTCGACTCCATGTGAATCGGCACCCGGTCGTCCCAGTTCGCCCGGTTCGCCGACCGAAACTCGTCCAGCGGCATGGCTATCTCGACCTACCGTCGCCGACGTCTTCCGGGCGCCGGCTGCCGCCGTTGTCGCAATCGCCGCTCGGTCCAGTAGCGGAACGCCACCCAGATCACCGCCGACACCAGCCCGATCCCGGCGATCGCCAGGAAGGTGTCGGCGATGTCGGTGCTCGGCTGGAACAACTGCCACACCGCCCAGAGCACCAGGCGGATAACAAACATCGCGCCGTAGAAGGCCAGCGTCACCCGGATCGACCAGATCAGCCGCCGGCGGAAAGCCGAGTTGACGATGAAGAACGCGGCGATCACCAGGCTCATCAGGATCAGCAGCCGCAGCACGACTCGCTACCTCGCCGGGGCCGTTCGGGCCGGCCTAGCCGTCCGAGTTCTCCTCGGCGATGCCGGTCAACTGGTCCGGCGGGCCCACCACCACCATGTCGTCCCCCGCGGATAACTGGTAGTCACCGTGCGGCATCACCTCCATCTCCTCGCCACTCCCCTTCACGGCCAGCACGTTCAGGCGGTATCCCTGTGCCTGCAAGTCCCGCAAATGCAGCCCCGCCAGCCGCGAACCGGCCGGCACCTTCACCTGTCGCAGCACGATCTCCCCCAGCCGCTCGTCGACCAGCCACGAAATCACCTCCGCCACCAGCGGCCGCGTCAGCATGAACGTCATCCGTTGCGCCCCTGCGTCGTACGGTGTGATCGCGTAATCCGCCCCCACCAGCCGCAGCTTCTCCAGCGAGGATTCCGTCTCCGCCCGCGCCACCACCGGTACATCCGGCGCGATCGTCCGCGCCGTCAGCGTCACAAACGCGTTCAGCGCGTCGTTCGCCAGCGCCGCCACCAGCCCCTTCGACCGCGACAGCCCCGCCGCGATCAAACCTCGCTCTTCCGTCGCGTCTCCCTGCACCGCCGGCAACCCCACGGCCTGCGCCAGCTGCACCAGGTCCTCGTCCAGGTCCACAACGCACACCGTCTCCCCCTCCGCCAGCAATTCGTTCACCACGCCCTGCCCCATCCGCCCGTATCCGCAAACGACGTAGTGACCCTCCAGCCGTGAAATCATGCGTTCCGATCGCCTTCGCTTGATGGTCCCCGCAAGGTGACCCTCCATTATGTATTCCGCCCCGATGGCGAGCAGATTCAGCCCCGTGGCCACCCCAAATATCACGATAAGGATAGTCAATACCGTCCCCTGCGGGCTCAAACGGTCGATCGTGCCGTACCCGACGGTCGTAAACGTGATCACCACCATGTAGAACGAATCCAGCAGCGACCACCCCTCCAGCCAGTGGTATCCCAGCACTCCCACGGTCGCCAACACCAGCACCGCCACCACCGATATCAGCAACCGGCTCGAGTATTTTGAACCGCCGCCCATTACTTGCATCGCCCCCTCGTTTCCCGAGGTTTCCCGTTCATGGCGCGCCCAGCCGCCCGGTCCCGCCCGCCGGCCAGGATCCCAGCACCTTCACCAGTGCGCACTGCCCGCGCAGGTCCCGGATCGCCGTCTCCATGTCGGCGTCGTCCTCATGTCCCGCGATTTCGGCGAAGAACACGTAATCGCCGGCCTTGGCCTCGGAGCGCCCCCGCGCCGGCCGCGTCTGCAGGTTCGACAGGTTCACCCCGTGCCCCCGCAGCGTCCCCAGCGCATCGTGCAGCGACCCGACCCGATCCAGCACCGCGAACAGCAGCGCCGTCCGGTCGTTGCCGGTGGCCGGGTTCGCCGTCTTGCCCAGGATGAAGAAGCGCGTCTCATTCTCGGCGAAATCCTGGATGTTCGCCTGCTGCACGGTCAGGCCGTGATCCTCGGCCACCGCGGCCACTCCGATTGCCGCCGCCCGGTCCTCCCCGGCCGCCCGCCCCGCCGCCGCCGCCGTGCTGCCCACCTCCACCCGTTCCGCCCAGCCCAGGTTCTGCGTCAGCCACTGCTGGCACTGCGCCAGCGCCTGGGGGTGCGAATACACCACCTTCACCTCGCCGGCCGGGTGCTTCGACAGCAGGTTGTGGGTGATTTCCAGCGTCGTCTCGGCCACGATCCGCGAGCGCGTTTCCACAAACGCATCCAACGTTTCTCCCACCGTCCCGGCCGTCGAGTTTTCAATCGGCACCACCCCGTACTCCGCGTCGCCGGCGTCGGCCATCGCGAAGATTTCGGTGATCGTGCGCGTCGGGCGATACTCGGCCCCGTCCAGGAAGAGGTTCCGCGCCGCCTGGTGCGAAAACGTGTGCTCGGGTCCCAGGTACGCAACTCGAACCTGCTGCTGCAGGCCCCGGCTGGCGGCCAGGATCTGCGAATAGATCGCCGCCAGCGCCGCCTCCGGCACCCGGCCGGCGTTGGCCTTCAGCACCCGCGCGATCACCTCCGCCTCCCGCGCCGGCGCATAGACCGTGCCGCCGTCGCCGGCCTTGGCCGCCCCGACCCGCGCGCTCAACTCCATCCGCTTGCGCAGCGCCTCCACGATCGCGTCGTCGGTCGCGTCGATTTCTCGCCGCAGGTCCTCCAGGGACTCTTCCAAAACCGCGCTCCCATACATCGGCCCCGCGGTCGACCGGATCGTCCGTTTCGCGCCCCGGGTGCCCTATTTCAGCGCCGCTATTCTTCCACAGCCCCCGGCGTCCGTCACCACCCCGGCGTCGTCGGCTCTCTCAGTCGTACGTCGCCGAGCCCAATCGGCGCCCTACGCCGCCTGCTCCTCCGGCCCCACCGTGCCCGCCAGGTGCGCCAGGTAGATCGGCACCATCGGCAGCACGCACGGCGACAGGAACGACAGGATTCCCGCCAGGAATGCCGGCGCCACCCAGGTCAACCCCAGCGCTTCGGAGGTGCCTTCCAGCAGGAAGCCGTCATCCACCACCGGCACCGTGCCCAGGTACTGGTTCAACTGCGAAGTAATGTCGAACGCGATCATCACCCCGAACACCATCAGCGCCACCCCGCTCACCCAGCCCACCAGCGTCGAGTGCCGCGCCAGCACCCGCAGCACCGACCGCGCCCGGTCGATGAACGCCGCCGCCAGCAGGAACGGAATCCCCAGGCCCAGCGAATAGGCGATCAGCAGGAACATCGCCCCGGTGGCATCGCTCTGATTCAGGGCCGCCGTCAGAATGCCGCCGAGGATGAAGCCCACGCAGGGCGTCCAGCCCACCGCGAAGGCCATTCCCACTCCCACCGAGGCCAGCGGCCCGCGGGCCTTCGGCTGGTAGTCAACCCGTTTCTCGCGGTACAGCAGCGAGGTCAGCCGGTACATCCCGGCGGTCAGCGGCTTGCGTAGAGACGGCAGCGGCGCGTCCTCACCTAACGACATCAGCTTGAAGGTCACGATCCGCAGCAGCCCGGTCACGTGCAGTCCAAAGAGCACCAGCAGCACGCCCGCCACCAGGTTTATCCAGCGCTGCGACTCCTGCACCACCGACCCCACCAGCCCCACCGACGCGCCCAGGAACGAGAACACCAGCGTGAACCCGCCCACGAACAGCGCCGCATGCACCAGCACTCCGCGTTGCCGGCGGGTCGCCGGCGGAGCCGCCGCGTCCATCTCACCCATGTCGGTCTGCATGATCCCCTCGGTCTTTGGTCCGATTTCAGCCTATATGATCCCCGACCCCCGCACCCCACGTATGTGAGTAGGTTTACCGAACCGACCAATTCCCTGCCCCCGGATCGCCTATCCTAGGGCCGCCTTCAAAAAACCCCCTTTGAACGCCGGCCCGCCGGCGCCGTCCCCGGAGAGATCCCTTGCCCACCTACCTGACCGAACTCCAGTGCTGCGAATGCGGCCATACCGCTCCCGCCGATAGCCGCGCGAACCTCTGCTCCGAATGCGGCGCTTCTTGCCTGGTCCAGTACGACCTGGCGGCCGCCGCCGGCGCCCTCGACAAGGCCGACTGGGCCGCCCGGCCGCCCGGGCTCTGGCGCTACCGCGAGTTGCTGCCGATCGTCGACCCGGCCAACGAACTCGACCTGGGCGAAGGCGGCACCCCGACCACGCCGCTCCCGAGGCTGGCGCAGTCGCTGGGCGTCAAGGAACTCTGGCTGAAAGACGAAGGGCTCAACCCCACCGGCACCTTCAAAGATCGCGGCGCGGCCACCGGCGCCGCCCGCGCCGCCGAACTCGGCGAGACCGACCTGGCCATGCCCACCGCCGGCAACGCCGGTAGCGCCTGGGCGGCCTACTGCGCCCGCGCCGGCCTGGCCCTGCACGTCGCCATGCCTGCCGACACCCCGAAGGTCAACATGGCCGAGTGCCTGGCCTACGGCGCGCGGCTCTACCTGGTCAACGGCCTTATCTCCGACGCCGGCGCGCTCATCGGGGCCGCCTGCGCCGAGCACGGCTGGTACGACGTCTCCACCCTCAAAGAGCCCTACCGCGTCGAGGGCAAGAAGACCATGGGACTCGAGATCGCTGAGCAGTTTGAATACAACCTCCCCGACGTGATTCTCTACCCGACCGGCGGCGGCGTGGGCCTGATCGGGCTCTGGAAGGCCTTCAACGAACTAGAGGCGCTGGGCTGGATCGGCTCCGCTCGACCGCGCCTGGTCTCGGTGCAGGCCGAGGGCTGCGCTCCGGTGGTGCGCGCCTTTGAAGCCGGCGCTGACTCGTGCGAATTCTTCGACAACGCCGCCACCGGCGCCGCCGGGCTGCGCGTCCCGCGGCCCTTTGCTGACCGCCTGGTCATGCGGATTCTGAAGGAGACCGAGGGCACCGCCATCGCTGTTTCGGAAGGGCAGATCGCCGCCGCCGTCGCCGAACTGGCCAGCCGCGAGGGGCATTTCATCTGTCCCGAAGGCGCTGCCTCCGTCGCCGCGCTGCCGCTCCTGCGCGAGTCCGGCTGGCTTCGCTCCAGCGACCGGGTGGTCATCCTCAACACCGGCACCGCCCTCAAGTATGTCGACGCCGTCGACCTCGCCGGCGTGCCGGTTCTGGAACCGGGTGCGACGCTCGCTCCGCAGGCCTGATGCCCGGCGGCCGGCCGCTCCCGACGCGCCTTTTCACTCCTCGGCCCGGCCGGCCCGCGCGGGCGGTAAAACGCGCCGCTTGACCGTTCAAAAAAGCCGGTGTTACGGTGAGCCCGAGCAAGCCAACCGGGGGACCTGATGGAACAAGACACACAGGCCGAAAAGCTAGTCCTCGCCATCGTGCAGAACCAGCACGCCGGCGACGTGCAGACCGGTCTGCTGGAGTCCGACTTCAGGGTCACCCGCATCAACACCGCCGGCGGCTTTCTGCGGCGCGGCAACGTCACCTTCCTGGTCGGCGTCCGTGCTGAGCAGGTCGACGAAGTCGTCGACATCATCCGCTCCCGGGCGCCCCGCCAGGCCACTTCGGACGATCCCGACGCGCCGCCGGTCGCGACCATGCTGTTCGTCCTGCCGATCGCTCGCTTCGCCCGCATCTAGCCGTTCCCGGCCGCCCCGCAACCACCACTCAGGTCTCGCTGGCGCCGTCCCGCTGAACCCCTTGCCGGCTCATTGCGCCTGGCCCGGCGAAGGAATTGGGGGCCGGATTACGTACCGTCGCTGATCGCTCACCGGCCCCCATCCTACTTTCGACCTTTTGCCGGCGATCAACACACCCGGTCGGCCCCGCCCCGCCGCGGTGGCTGCCCGCATCCGACGATGCGTCACAGGGAGGCTTCACTGTGGCGACGCTCCCGATCGCGGGGCAAAAAGAAGCGGGCCCGGCGCTTTCGCGCCGGACCCGCTCTGGATTCAGAAATGAACCCCGGTGGGCGGCCTAGTAGCCTTCCATCCCGGGCGCCGCCGTCGGCATCTCTTCGGGGATGTCCGCGATCAACGCTTCGGTGGTCAGGATCATGCCGGCGATCGACGACGCGTTCTCCAGCGCCGAGCGGGTCACCTTCAGCGGGTCGATGATCCCCGCCTCGACCATGTCCACGTACTCCTCGGCGATCACGTCGAAGCCGATGAACGGGTTGTCGTCGGATTCGTGCAGGCGTGATACTTCTTGGGCCACCACGCCGCCGTCGTAGCCGGCGTTCGCGGCGATCGACTTCAGCGGGGACACCAGCGCCACCCGCAGCGAGCGGATGCCCGCCGCCTCGTCACCTTCGACGACCACGCCGTCCAGGGCCGGTAGGGCGTTCACCAGCGCGACTCCGCCGCCGGCCACGATGCCCTCTTCGATGGCGGCTCGGGTCGCGGACAGCGCGTCCTCGACGCGGTGCTTCTTTTCCTTCAGCTCGGTCTCGGTCGCCGCACCGACTCCCAGCACGGCCACGCCGCCGGAGAGTTTCGCCAGCCGCTCTTGCAGCTTCTCGCGGTCGTAGTCCGAGGTGGACTCTTCCATCTGCGCGCGCAGCTGGTTCACCCGGGCCTGGACGGCCTCTTCGGTGCCCTGGCCTTCCACGATGGTGGTGTTGTCCTTGTCGCACACGACACGACGGGCTCGCCCCAGGTCCTCCAGGACTACGCCGTCCAGCCGCCGGCCCATGTCTTCCGACACGACCGTGCCGCCGGTGATGATGGCGATGTCCTGCAGCATTTCCTTGCGGCGGTCGCCGTAGCCGGGGGCCTTGACGGCCAGGCAGTTCAGCATCCCGCGCAGCTTGTTGACGACCATCGTCGCCAGCGCTTCGCCGTCGATGTCTTCGGCGATGACGATGAATTCCTTCTTGCCCGCCTGGGTGACCTTCTCCAGCGTCGGCAGGATGTCCGCCACCGCCGAAATCTTCGAGTCGGTGATCAGGATGTACGGGTCGTCGATCTCGGCTTCCATGCGCTCCTGGTTGGTGACGAAGTACGGGGAGATGAAGCCGCGGTCGAACTCCATACCTTCCACGTAGCTGTCCTCAAGGCCCAGGCCCTTGGATTCCTCAACCGTGATTGCGCCGTCCTTGCCGACCTTGTCCATGACCTTGGCGATCAGGTCGCCGATTTCCTGGTCGGCCGCCGAGATGGCCGCGATCTGCGCGATCTCGTC
>CAYYTN010000058.1:9563-11749 GCA_964474495.1 uncultured Chloroflexota bacterium | reverse complement strand
GTCGGAGACGCTGGATATCTCGTACTTCGAGAACGCGGCGTTCTACGACCGGCTGGAGAATGCCCAGCGCGAGGCCCGCGAGGGACCGATGCAGATCGTGGCGGAGTCGTTCGCGGTGGTGCAGAACGCGATCACGCTGCTGACGCTGATCGCGGTCCTGTTCACGATCGCGTGGTGGATCGTGCTGGTGGTGATTGTGACGACGCTGCCGGCGCTGCTGGTGGAGGTGAAGTTCAGCCGGGAGCGCTTCCGCCTGCAGACCTGGCGCTCGCCGGAGGTCCGGCGGCTGGGCTATTTCCGCTGGCTGATCACCAACGACGACTACATCAAGGAACTGCGCATCTTCGACCTGGGCCGCTACCTGATCGAGATCTACCGGACGACCTTTGACAAGTTCTTCCGCGAGAACCGCAGCCTGACGCTGCGCAGCGCCCGGGCGACAGCGGCGCTGCAATTCCTGGGGGCGGTGGCCAGCGGCGGGGTGTTCGCCTACGTGGCCTACCAGGTGGTGCTGGGAACGCTGCGGATCGGTGCGCTGGGTACGTACTACATCGCCTACCAGCAGACGGTGGAGGCGACGAACCAGCTCCTCCAGGGAATCACGCGCATCTACGAGCGGGGTCTGTTCGTGAACAACTTCTTCGAGTTCCTGGAGTTCCGGCCGCTGGTGGAGCCGGGCGTCGAGGGCCAGAAGATGCCGCGTCCGCTGGCGCAGGGGATTGAGTTCCGCGATGTCCACTTCACGTACCCGGGCACGGAGACGCCGGTGCTGGAGGGGGTGTCGTTCAAGATCGAGCCGGGGCAGACGGTGGCGGTGGTGGGGGCGAACGGGGCGGGGAAGACGACGCTGGTGAAGCTGATTTCGCGGTTCTACGAGCGCAATGCCGGCGAGATCCTGATCGACGGGGTGGATATCCGCGAGTACGACGTGCAGGACCTGCGGACGCAGATAGGGGTGATCTTCCAGGATTACGGTCGCTACCAGGAGACGGCGGCGACGAACGTGGGCTACGGCTCACTGCCGGATATGGCGGACAAGGAACGCATCGAGCAGGCGGCCGACCTGAGCGGCGCGCACGAGGTGATCGCCGACCTGCCGGACGGCTACGACACCCAGCTGGGGCGCTGGTTCCGCGGCGGGGTGAACCTGTCGATCGGCCAGTGGCAGAAGATCGCGCTGGCGCGGGGATTCATGCGCGACGCGCAGTTGCTGATACTGGACGAGCCGACCTCATCGCTGGACGTGCAGAGCGAGCACGAGGTGTTCGAGCGTTTTCGCGAGCTGACCCGGGACAAGATGGCGATCCTGATCTCGCACCGCTTCACGACGGTGCGGATGGCGGACCGGATCCTGGTGATCGACGGCGGGGTAATCATCGAGGACGGCACCCACGAGGAATTGGTGGCGCGCGGAGGGACCTACGCCGGGCTGTTTGAGATGCAGGCGGCGGCATACCGCTAGGGAGGGACGCCGGTAGGCGTCCGCTGGCGACCTCGAGAGGACTCGAACCTCCGACCTTGTGGTCCGCAACCACACGCTCTATCCAGCTGAGCTACGAGGTCTTGCCGGTGAATGCTAGGTAGCGATGTCGGTGCAGTCAAGCGGGTTCGGCAATGGCCCGGCGGGAGCGCGCGGACCACCACGGACCGACGAGGAAGATGCCGATATCGGCGGCGATGTGCAGGGCGATGGCCGGCAAGACGGAATCGTAGATGAAGAGCGTGGTCCCGAAGAGCAGGCCACCGACGGTGGCCAGGATCAAAAAGGGGCGCTGGAAGCCGGCCAGGGCGTGATGGAAGCCGAAGACGGTGGCAACGATCAGGAGCGCCGGGACGAAGCCAATCGACTCGCTGAGGCGCCCCTGGGCAAGGCCGCGGAAGAAGAGTTCTTCGGCGATTGGGTTGAGGACCAGGAAGAACGGCAATTCTAGGGCGAGGGCGCCGGGGGTGGCACGGCTGCCGGACCCGCCCTGGCGGCGGACGAATTCGGCGCTGACCAGGGCTACGACGACGCCGAGCGGCAGGAGCGGCAGCCACGCCCAGAGCGGGAAATCGACGGACAGGCCGACAGAGTGCACGCCACCGCCCCAGACCAGCGCCCAGACGATCGGAACGGCGGTCAGCGGCAGGATCCGGGCGGGCACGTCCACCCGGAACCATGTCCAGACGTGAGCGGCGTCGCGGAG
>CAYYTN010000058.1:0-9547 GCA_964474495.1 uncultured Chloroflexota bacterium | reverse complement strand
AAGGCGGGTTGTCAGGCGGTTGGGTCGGCGCGTTCGGCATCGGGGAGCCCGGTCGGCGGCATGAGGATGGACGCGATCAATCCTACGGCGAGGAAGCCGGCATTGAGAAGGAAGGCCGGGAGGACGTAGCCGACGGCCAGAACGCCGGCGATAGGGGCGCCGATGACCATACCCAGGGAGAAGGAACTGGTCTGGAGGGCCATGGCGCGGCCAGTCTCGCCGGGCGGGGCGACGTCGCCGATGAGGGCGACGAGCAGCGTCTGAAAGGCGCTCTGGGCGAACCAGTGCAGGCTGGAGGCGACCAGCAGCAAGGGAATCGCTTCGACAAACCCGAAGGCGACGGAGGAGCCCAGGGCGATCAGCACGGATACCGCCAGCAGGCGGCGCCGGCCGAAGCGGTCGGAGAGGCCCCCGACGAGCACCTGGGCGACGCCGCCGGCGATGGCGCCGCCGAAGACGAAGAGGCCGACGGACTCGAATCCGCCGCCGGCGTCGATCAGTTTCGGGCCGGCCAGTAGGTTGAACACGGCGAAGGAGAGCGAGCTGGTCAGGCGGACGATCATGGAAAGCAGGATGAGGCGGACGCGCATGAGCGACCCGAAGGCCCGCAGGGTGGATCGCTGGACGGGCGGCGCGATCCGGGTGACGTGGCGGACCGGCCAGCCGAGGAGGTGCTCGCGGGGCCAGGAAACCGGCCGTGGGGCCGGTCCCCGGACCCTGGGAAGGGCGACCAGGGCAGCCAGGGTACCGACGGCGACCAGTACCGATGCGAGCAGCGCAAAGGTGAAGCGATCGTCACCCAGCCTCGAGAGCGCCAGGCCCGAGACACCGGGGCTGAGGACGACGACAAAGCTGCCGATGCCGCTGGCCATGCCCCGCCTTCGGGCCGGGGCCACTTCGATGAGGTACGCCTGCATGCCGGTCCAGTGGTAGGCCAGGAACACGCCGGCGATGGGACCGAGCGGGATGGCCCAGCGGAAGTCGGGGAGGACCGCCAGGGCCACCAGGAAGCCGACCTGTCCGAAGAGGCCGAGAGTGAAGGTGGCTTTGCTGCCATAGCGACGGATGAAGCTCCCGGCGGTGAGCCCGAGAATGGTGCCGCCGCTGTGAATTCCCATGATCAGGTAGGCGGCCAGCAGGACGCTGCCGCCTTCTTCGTCGCGCACCAGGACCGACAGGAAGCTGTGGGTGGGCATCCAGCCGGCGACGCCGAGCCCCAGCGCGATCATCAGCATGACGAATCCGCGCGACATCAGGCGCGGCGGGGCGGCGTTGGGTTCGGCGGGCGCAGCGTTCAGCGAAGTAGGTCCAGGTGATTTCCGGAGGCAGACGACCATTAGACACGCAAAGCACCGGCCAGAGCAATGATGGGCCGGGTCTGCTACAACTGGTGCGCCAGATTACGCCACGGGAGACGAGCCGCTTGGATTTGACGCCGCAAGAAGAAGCGATGCTGGAAGGCCGGGACGGCGAGGCGACCCGGGCGGCGCTGGAGTTCCAGGTGGAGGTGGGCGAATTCTTCTCGGCGGAAGACTTTGTGCCGGTGCGCACGGCGCACCTGGCGTCGGATCCGGAGTCGCTGCGCGAGGCCGGGGCGGAGTTCCTGGAGGAGATGGTTGGCAAGGGCGCGCGGTTCTCGATCCCGACCACGACCAACGCCGGAACGGTGGATTTCGCGAAGGCGGAGCTGATCGGGCAGCGCGACATCTGGCCGCAGCGGGCGCGGCGCATCCTGGACTCCCTGGACACGATGGGGGCGCACCTGTGCAACACCTGTGTGAACTACCAGACGATCGATCAGCCGCTGTTCGGCGAGCACCTGGCCTGGGGTGACACCGGGACGGTGATCTGGGCGAACTCGGTGGGCGGGGCGCGCTCGAACTTCGAGGCGGGGCCGGCGGCGCTGGCGGCCGGGATCACCGGGCGCGCGCCGCGCTATGGCTATCACCTGCCGGAGCAGCGGCTGGCGACGGTGCGGGTGGATGTGGTGGATGTCGACCTGCACGGGCGCGCCGCCTGGGGTGCGCTGGGCTGTGCCGTGGGACGCGAACTGAACGACTACTGGAAGGTGCCCTGCCTGGTGGGCGAGGGGCTCAACCCGACGCCGGACGAATTGAAGTCGTTCGGCGCGTCGCTGGCCAGCTATGGCTCGGTGGCGATGTTTCACATGGTCGGGGTGACGCCGGAGGCGCGGACGGCGGGCGAGGCGTTCGGCGGCCGCGAGCCGGCCCAGCGGCTGCGGGTTGGCGCGGCGGACATCGAAGCGGTGTTCCGGGGGTTCGTGCCGGAGAACGACCACGCCGACCTGGTGGTCTTCAGCGGGCCGCAGCTTTCGATCATGGAAATGGGCGAGCTGGCGGAGATGTTCGCCGAGAAGACGCTGCACCCGGACACGCGGACGCTGCTGACCACCAGCAGCATCGCGGCGGCGGAGGCGCACCGGTTGGGCTACGCGACGGCGCTGGAGGCGGCCGGGGTGATCATCCTGGAGGGGGTGTGCTTCTACGTCATGGCGCCGCATGAACTGGTGGAGCGGTTCGGCTATCGCACCCTGGTGACGGACTCGGCGAAGCTGGCGAATATTGTGGCCGGGTACGGCTACAACCCGGTCTTCCGGCCGACCGACGTGTGCGTGGAGGCGGCGACCACCGGACGGATCGCATGGTGATGGGAAATCCGGAACGCGAGCCGGACGCGGTGCTCAACGGTCCAGCCGGGGTGGGGCCAAAGGTCGCTGGCGAGGCGCTGGTGTCGCAGCACGGCTTCAGCGCCCGATATGACCTGGACCGCGAACGCGGGGTGTTCTCGCGGGAGGCCCATGACCTGCACGGCGAAAGCCTGGTGGACCGGGTGGTCGTGTTCCCGACGGCCAAGGGCGGGATCGCGACATCGTGGATGCTGCAGGAGATGGCTTCTCGGCGGAAGGCCCCGCTGGCGCTGCTATTCGGCCGGACGAACCCGGTGATGGTGCAGGGGGCGGTGCTGGCGGGGCTGCCGCTGATGCACCTTCTGGAGCCGGCCCCGCACGAGGCGATCGTCACCGGCGACCGGGTGGAGGTGGACCCGGCGGCGGGCACGGTGAAGGTCTGGCGCGCGGAATCCGGGTAGGCGACGGCTCGGGATTCTTGAGGAATTGAGTCCTTCGGGATGTCCGGCGTCTGAGATAATGGGCGGGTGCGCCCGACGCGATCCGCGACCAATTCCGTGATGAGAACAATGAGCGAGACCGAACTTGAAAACCCACCTGACGGCGCCATCGCCGAAGACGGCAAGGGCGCGCCGGTGGTGCGGGTGCGCAACCTGCGCAAGGTCTACAAGGGCGGGGTGGTGGCGAATGATGACATCAGCCTGGATATCCACGCCGGGGAGGTCTTCGGGCTGCTGGGGCCGAACGGCGCCGGTAAGACGACGCTGATCATGCAGATGCTGGGTCTGCTGAAGCCGACGTCGGGCTCGGTGGAGGTGCTGGGCCATGACGTGGTGGCGGACGCTTCGGCGGCGAAGGCGCTGGTGAATTACCTGCCGCAGGGGCAGATTTCGCACCGCGAACTGAAGGTCGATCGGGCGCTGTACATAACCGGGCGGCTGCGGGGGCTGGATCGCCGCGAGGCGACGGAGCAGGCCGAGCACTGGATCGAGCGACTGGACCTGGCGGAGATGCGCGGACGGGCGGTGGAGAAGCTGTCCGGCGGGATGAACCGGCTGGCGTCGTTCGCGATCACGCTGATGGGCAAACCGCGCCTGATCGTGCTCGACGAGCCGACCAACGAACTGGACCCGGTGCGGCGGCGGCAGATCTGGGACATCGTGGAGGAACTGAACACCGACGGGGTGACGGTGGTGCTGGTGACCCACAACGTGCTGGAGGCGGAACGGGTGATCCAGCGGGTCGCGATCGTGAGCAACGGCAATATCCGGGCGATGGGTTCGCCGGGTGAATTGAAGGAGCGGCTGGGCGACGAGGTGCGGCTGGAGATCGTGCTGCGCAACGGCCCGGGAGGAGGGGCGGGGCGGCTGCGCGAGCTGCTGGTGCCGCTGGAGCCCGTCGAAGTGCGGCCGGGACGCTTCCTGACGATGAGCCCGCGGGCCGACGCGGGCCGCTACGTGGATCGCATCCTGACCGGGCTGGACGGGGCGCTGGACGATTTCCGGGTGGCGCCGCCGACGCTGGAGGACGTGTACGTGCAACTGGAAGGGGAGACCATTGACGAAATGGATCAATGATTTCCGCTACCTGACCGTCGCCCAGTTCTACAACCAGCTTTCGATGTTCCCGATCCTGGCGGTGCTGTCGATCGTGTTCCCGCTCGGGATGGTGTTCGGCTTCGGGCTGATCGGCGGCGGGGTGAACCCGGAGGGGATCCCCTACATCGTCGTCGGGTCGGCGATTGTGTCGGTGGTGACGATGGGGATCACCGTGCTGGCGACCGATCTCTTCTTCGAGAAGCGCCAGGGGGCGTTCATCTACTACGCGAGCCTGCCGATCGCGAAGTCGGCGTTCCTGCTGGCGGTGCTGGCGATCCGGCTGGGCACGACGGTGCCCGGGATTGTGGTGGCGCTGGTGGCCGGGAGCCTGATCTATGACATCGACCTGGTGATCAGTCCCTGGCTGTTGGTAGTCGTGCCGCTCGCGATTGTCTCGGTGGCGGGGATCGGGGCGGTGGTGGGGCTGACGTTCAAGTCGCCGCAACTGGTGAGCATGGTGGCGAACATGTCGCTGTTCATCGTTATGTTCGCGGCGCCGGTGATGATCCCGGCGGAGGTGTTGCCGGCCCCGCTGCGTACGGTCGGGCAGGTGTTGCCGCCGACCTACGCCGCCAACGCCTTCCGGGCAGCGGTGCAGGGCCTGGGGCCGGAGGCGTTTGCGTGGGACCTGCTGGTGCTGGCCGGGTTCTCGGTGGCGTCGCTGGTGCTGGTGGCCTACGGGACGCGCTGGCGGGCGGAGTAGGCCGGCTCAGAGGAGGCGGTCTAGGAGGCCGCGTTTGCGCCAGGGTGCGGATACGGCCTCGAGATGCGCGGCTTCGGCGTCGGTGATCGACCAACCATAGGCGCCGGCGTTGGACCGGGCGTGGGCGGCGCTCTTGACTCCGGGAATGGCGACGACGCCGGGTTGGCGGATGAGCCAGTTGAGGGCCACCTGGGTGGCGGATTTGTCGTATTGAACGCCGATTTCGCGCAGCACCCCGACGACTGGCTCGACCCGAACCGGATCGTGTCCACGGGATTTCGAGACGGTCTTGCGCGCACCGTCGGGCCGGTCGCCGGGTCCGTACTTGCCGGTCAGGAGGCCCTGGGCAAGGGGGCTGTAGGCGATCAGCGTTATGTCCAGCTCACGGCAGGCCGCGAGGACGCCGTTGATCTCGGGAGCGCGGTTCAGCAGGCTGTAGTTGACCTGGTTGGCGACTAGCGGGACGCCGTAGGACGCCAGGAGTCGGGCGGCGCGGCGCAGGCGGCCGGCCCCGTAGTTGCTGACCCCGACCCAACGGATCAGCCCGGCGTCGACGGCACGGGCGAGGGCGCGCAGCAACACGCCCTTGCGCAGCAGGCCGAACGGCCAGTGGACCTGGTAGAGGTCGATGGTACGGACCTCGAGTCGCCGCCGGGAGGCATCGATGGCCCGCGCGACCGCGGCGGCGCGGAAACGGTTGGGCAGCGGCAGGTACTTGGAGGCGACGGCGACGCGAGCGCCGGTGCGTTCGAGTTGCCGGCCGAGCAGGCGCTCGGACTCGCCCCGGCCATATATCTCGGCGGTGTCGAAGAAATTGAGCCCGGCCGCGATCGCCGCGTCAAAGGCGGCCGCGATGTCTTCGGCGTCGTACTCGACGCCGTAGCCCCAGTAGCGGCGGTCGCCCCACTGCCAGGTGCCGACGCCGATGGGATTCACGACTAGGTCGCTGCGGCCGATGCGGACCGGTTCGGCGGCGGGGGCGATGGGGGGCTCCTCCGGTTATGCGGACTCAACCTGCGGGGCGCTGCGCAATCGACTGGCCCGGCCCGCCTATCTTGCCCGCGCGCCCGCACCTTTGCACCCGCGCCCGCCGGGAATAGAATCCGCTTGCCTTCGACCTACCCCGGGAGCCGAGCATGGCCGACCGCCCCAATATCCTGCTGATTTCGATGGATCAACTGCGCTGGGACGCGCTGGGCTGCGCCAACAACCCGGTGGTGAAGACGCCCAACATCGACCGCCTGGCCCGCGAGGGCGTGCGCGCGGAGCATTTCTTCGTGCACAGCCCGATGTGCCAGCCCAGCCGGGCCAGCCTGGTTACCGGGCGCTATCCGCGCAACAACGGCGTGCGCTGGAACTGGTACGACCTGCCGAAATCGGAGCGGCCGCTGCCGGCGATCCTGAGCGCGGCCGGCTATCACACGATGGCGATCGGCAAGATGCACTTCACCCCGATTGACGAGTTGCACGGATTCGATGACCGGGTCTTTGCCGAGGGCAAGATGTTTTCGGACTACGACGCGTATCGGGAGAGCCTGCGCGAGCAGGGCCTCGATGAGCAGTATTTCGACCACGTGAAACGCTGGGCCAACGAGGAGAACTTCGGCGCCGACACCTTCCCGCTGGGCGATGAGAACTACGTGGACACCTTCATCGGCAAGAACGGCGCGAAGATGCTGGCCGAAAACGACAAGTACCCCTTCTTCGCCTGGCTGTCGTTCTGCAATCCGCACATGCCCTTCGATCCGCCGGAGCCCTTCGACACGATGTATTCGCCGGACGAAGTGGATATCCCGGCGGACTTCGACACCGACCAGATGTCACGGGTCCCGGAGTACCGGACCAGCTCCGGGCAGAAGGATTTCGGGAAGCTGGACGAGTCGAAGCTGCGCAAGGTGATCGCCAACTACTACGGCACGATCAGCCTGGTGGATCGCGAGATCGGCCGGACGCTCGACGTGCTGGAGGAGAACGGCGTCCTGGATGACACGGTGATCATCTTCCTGGCCGATCACGGCGAGATGCTGGGGCACCGCGGCGTGCTGTGGAAGGGGCGGATGCTCTACGACCACATCACCCGGTCGCCGCTGATCATCCGCTACCCCAAGGAGCTGGGCGGCGGGCAGATCGTGTCCGACCTGATCCAGGCGGTGGACATCATGCCGACGATCCTGGATTTCGCCGGGGTCGATGGGCATGCCGGGATGCAGGGCGCGAGTATGCGGCGGTTGCTGCGCAAGGACGCGGTGGAGTGGCGGCAGTGGGCGTTCGCCGAGTCGCTGAATATGAAGATGGTGCGTACGCAACGCTGGAAGCTGATTCACTTCGGCGGCAAGCCCTACGGCGAGCTTTACGACCTGCAGAACGATCCGCTGGAGATCAACAACCTCTACGACGACCCAGAGTACGCGGGGCGGCTGGCCGAGATGACGAAGCTGCTGGCGGACATCCTGATCGAGACCGAAGACCCGGTGCCGGAACCGGCGCTGGGGACGGCCTACGAGGGGATCGCCGGCGACCACCCGGAGCAGGAGTACGGCGGCCGCGACGCGGGGTTGTATCGCTATTCGCGGGAGTAGTGGAGAGAGCCGGAGGATCCCGGGCGGTACCGCCATTCGCGGGAGTGGCGCAGAACGCCGGGGACCGGCCTAGTCGGGGTCGTCCAGGGGAAACAGCGGGCGATCGAGGTGCCGGTAGGGGAAGCGGGCGAGGTTGGCCGTGCAGAGGCCGGCGGTGTCCATTTCGACGACGCCGGCGGCGATCGGCAGGTAGGCGGCGCGGTAGGCGACGGCGGCCTTGACCGCGATCAGCCGCTGGGATTCGGGCTGGATGCCGAGGCTGCGTAGCTGGCCGAGATCGAAGGGCGGCGTCTTGTTGGTGTTGAGAGCGATGTTGATGCCGCCGACGCGCAGCCAGGCCGAGGGGCCCATATCCATGCCTTTGCCGCGGAAAGAGGCCAGGTGGCTGTTGGGCATCTCGAAATCGAAGTAGCCGTCGATCAGCGCGCGGACCTCGCCGGCTACTTTGACCGGGGCGCCGTGCCAGGTGTCGGCCCGGCCGCCGATTTCCATGTCAATTTGCCCGCCGACGCCGGCTTCATGGCAGGCCCGGGCGGCGGCCGGGTCGGCGATCGCGACGGTGGCCTCCTGAACGCCGGCGGCCAGCAGGGCGCGGAGGGCGTCGGTGCCGTCGCCGGGGGTACCGCCGCCGATGTTGTCGGCGGAATCGACCAGGATCACCGGTCCGCCGGGAATTGCCAGCGCCTGGCGGATCGCTTCCTCAGGGGGCACGGCCTCGAAACGGGCGGCATGGACCTCCGCCTCGGCGATGGCGCCGACTTCGCCGGCGATCTGCCGGGCGCGGCCGACGTCGCCGTCGACGGTGGCCACCACGCTGCAGCGCGTGAAGGGTGTGTCGGCGTAGGCGAAGCCGCCGAAGACCGACACGCAGACGACATCCTCTTCGTCCTCGAATCGCCAGGCGGCCTCCAGCGCGGCGCGCAGCGGCAAATCGTCGGTGCCGGTGACCTGGGGCGCGAGCAGGAGGTTCGTCTGATACATGCCCACGACCGGCGCGATGCGCCCGTCCAGGGTCTCGCACATGATCTCGGCGGCCTCGACGCCGCGCTCGTAGGCGTCGATGTGGGGGTTGGCGTCGAACGCGACGACGGCGTCGGCAAGCTCGGTCATGGCCGGGGAGATGTTGCCGTGCAGATCCATCTCGACCACGACCGGGATATCGGGGCCGGTGACTTCGCGGACCCGCCGCAGGATGTCGCCCTCGGGGTCCAGCAGGTCGTCGGTGACCATGGCGCCGTGCAGCATCAGCAGGACGCCGTCCAGGGGCAGCGTGGCGCGCAGGCGCTCGATGAGTTCGTCGGCCAGGGTGTCGTAGGTGGCCTGCTCGATGGTGCCGGCGGGCATGGCCATGGTGTAGAGGGTGGGGAGTAACTCCCAGCCGTGGGCCTCGCCGATCGCCATCATGCCGGCGATCCCGGCGCGGGTGCCGCCCATTTGCTCGAGCATCGCGGTTCCGCGGTGGAGGGTGCCGATCTCGAAATCGCGCATCCGGGTGGGGATCTCGGCGAACGTGTGGGTCTCGTGCATGATCCCGCCGAGGGCGATGCGGGTCTTCTTCATGGACGGCTCATTCGATGCGACGGACTTTCTGGGGCCGGCCGCTGGCGGCGGAGTCGAGTCCGGCGCTGAGCGCGGCGATCGTGGCGGCGCCGGCACGGACATCCACCAGGGGGGCGGAGTTATCCAGGATGTTGCCCACGAAGGCGGTCAACTCTGCGACCACCGGGTGGCCGATGGTGGGCTGGAAGGGGATGACGGTGGGACCCATCTGGCCGCCGATTTCGGGGTCGAGCCAGGCGGTGACCCGCATGCTCTCGGTGTCGGTGAGGGCGGTGCCCTCGGAGCCGTAGGCGCTGAGCTGGACTATGTGCTCGGGCCAGCGGCGCAGGCCCTTGTTGAGCCATACCCGGCCCAGGCAGCCGCTGGCAAATCGCAGCATGCTGATGGCGTGGTCGGGCAGTTCGGCAGGCGTGCCGGCGACGTGGTTGTCGTAGAGCATGATCTCATCGACATCGCCGGC
>CAYYTN010000057.1:0-11824 GCA_964474495.1 uncultured Chloroflexota bacterium | reverse complement strand
CAATTACGTTCGGTACGAGTCCCATAAGTTGTCCCTTTCGTGGCCCCGCGAGCCTGGCCGCGGAGCCGTCTGCTAGCTGGCTCCCTGGTTGTCTTCTTCGTCAGTCTCCGCACTGGCCTCCACAGATTCGGATTCCGCCTCCGGCACTTCGGATAGTGTTGGCGCGGCCGGCTCTTCCGATGAGGTCAGAACCGAAGCCATCAGGCTTTCCACCGCCTTCCGCTCACGCAGACCAAGCTCCATTCGCTCCTGCCCGCCGTCCCCGAGATACATATCGCGCATGGACTCCCGGTCCGGCTCGGGGAATCTCTCCAGCAGCTCCGCCAGCTCGGCCTCGACATCCTCCTCGGTCACCTCGATCTCCCGCCGATCCGCCAGCGCATCCAGCATCAGGGCCTGTCCGATGCGGCGCTCGGCCTCTTCCATAGCCTGATCGTGAAACTCATCCTGCGAGCTGCCGATCGTGCCGAGGTAGCTGTCCAGCGCCATGCCCTGCGACGTGAGCATCCGGGTTTGATCCTCCATCAGCGCATGCGCCTGCTGGTGGACCAGGACTTCCGGTATCTCAAACGAGCTTCGGTCGGCCAGCAATTCCAGCGCCGATCCCTCCAGCTCGCGCCGGGCGGCGGTCTTGCGCTCCTCCAGGAGCCGCTCGCGGATGTCGTCTTCAAGTTCCTTGACGGTATCGAACCCGGAGACCTCCGCCGCGAAGGCATCGTCCACCTCGGGAATATCGCGCTCGTTGATTACGTGCAGCTCCATTCGGAACTGGGCGATCTTGCCCCGCATGGTCTCATCGGGATGGTCGGCTTCAAACGCAAGCTCGAATTCCCGAACATCCCCCGTCTCCATGCCGATCACCTGCTCGTCGAATCCCTCAGGAAAGCCGTTTCCGCCGACCGCAACCGAGATCTGCGCGTCGCCCAGCTGATTGACATCGTCCACCAGCATCTTGATCACGGCACCGGCCAGGTCGCCATCCTGCAACGCGCGCCCTTCGACCGGAGTGGTCTGCGCGCGGCTTTCCTGTAGTTGTCGCAGGGTCGCGTCGACATCGTCCTCACCCAGTTCGACCGGTTCTTCCTCCAGCGTGATCGTCTCGACATCGCCAAGTTCCACAGTCGGCCGCAGCGGGACTGTCGCGGTGAACACTACCGGCGACTCGAACGTCATCTCCTCATCGTCCTCGAAGTTGATCTCCGGCTGGTCAATCGCTACCAGCTCCTCCGCGATCAGGGCCTTGGCGTAGGAATCCGGGACGATCTTCTCAACCGCTTCGCTGATGATCGCCGAGTTCCCGAACATGTTTTCCACGATGCCGATCGGGGCGTTTCCCGGTCGGAAACCCGGAATCCGGGTTCGCGAGGAGATGCGTTTCGCAGCCCGGTCATATTCCTTTTTCAGCTCCGCCACGGAGAGTTCAACGGTCACCCGGGCGAGCCCGTTGCCGATGCGTTCGCTGGACGTATTCAAAGTCGGTTCAATCCCTCATTCAGGAGTTTGCACGTTTGCAGTGGTTCACCGAAGGTTCGGCACAAAAAAAGGACTCCCGTTCGAGCCCTCGGGCCTTCGTCGCGGCAAAGGCCTGGAGCGGAAGACGGGATTCGAACCCGCGACCCTCTCCTTGGCAAGGAGATGCTCTACCACTGAGCCACTTCCGCCAGTGCCAGTCCCGGCGGCTCCGCCGCGACCGATCTGTCGATATACCCTCACTTGGGGGTGGGGAAGGAGAGACTCGAACTCTCACGGACCTTCGTCCACATGATCCTAAATCATGCTCGTCTACCAATTCCGACACTTCCCCGGGGTCCGTTCTCCGGTTCCCGGTGAGATCGGGGGGACTGGGCAGAGCCGAAAAGCCGGATCCCTCTTTCCCGGAGTCGAAATTATACGGAGCGGCTTCCAACAGGGTCAAGGTATCGGACGGCGCCGACCAACCCGGGGCCCTGCTTCACCGGTCTCTCCCGCGTACCGATACCCGCGGGCCGGTCGCACCCGCCCCTCGGTTTCGCCGCAGGCGATCGGGAAGGCGCGCTCAGCCGGCGAAGTTCCGCGCCGCCGCGTCCCAATTGATCACGTTGAACCAGGCGGCCACGTAGTCCGGCCGGCGGTTCTGGTAGTTCAGGTAGTACGCGTGTTCCCAGACATCGATGCCGATGACGGGGACGCCGGAACCGTCCATTAGCGGGTTGTCCTGATTGGGCGAGCTGGTCACGATCAGGTCCCCGGCGGCGTTCTTGACTAACCAGGCCCAGCCGGAACCGAAGCGACCGGCGGCGGCCGCCGCGAACTGAGCCTTCATTTCATCCACCGTGCCGAACGCGCCCTCGATCGCCTCGAGAAGCTCGCCCCCCAACTCGCCTCCGCCAGGGGCCATGATGTTCCAGAAGAACGAGTGGTTCCAGTGACCGCCGCCACTGTTCCGCACCGGCGTGCGAATCGCTTCGGGCAGGCTGTCGATGTCTGAAACCAGGGCTTCGACCGATCGGCCCTGCAGGTCCGGGTGCGATTCCAGCGCCGCGTTGAGGCCGCCTACGTAGGTCGCGTGGTGTTTGTCGTGGTGGATTTCCATCGTTAGAGCGTCGAACGCGTATCCGAGAGTCGGTAGTTCGTGGGCCATCATTTCCTCGCTGTGCGGAGATTGCGGTGCTGGTCCCCGAGCCTCAGCGCCCGGAGCGTGGGCTGCAAGTCTATGCAGGCACAAGCAGGCGTCGGAAATTGCTTTTCCCCGGCGCGCTTCTACACTTGGACCCGTCGCGGCCACTGATCTGGCTTCGGCGGACGGCAAAACTCCCAGCGAGCGGACTCCCAAATGCCTGAACGACCGGATTTCATCAAGCACTTCTCCGACATCGAGGCGCGCGCCTACGAGCAGACCGACCCTCCCGGAGGCAAAGGTCGATCCATCGCCCTGAGCTACGCGACCGGGGGAGGCAAGCTCGGCGCGGACATCCTCATCGTGGCGCCGGGCGACGTCCTGAGTCACTTTCACTGGCACACCAAATGGGAGGAGTTCTTCTACATCCTCCGGGGCGAATGTGCGGTTCGGGTCGGAGATTCTCGATTCCAATTGGAGGAAGGCGACGCCATGACCTTCCCGCCGGATATGGGCGAAGGGCATCAGTTCGTCAACGATTCCAGCGCCGACGTCTGGATCCTGGCCGTCGATAGCCGCGACGCCGATGACGAGGTGCACCGCCCCGACCTGGGCACCATCTGGCGGCGCAGCGCCCGCAGCATCCGCCCCGCCTAGCCGACGCCCGAACGCGCATCCAGCCCAACAGACGCTAGACTTTCAGCGCGTCCGCGACTTCGGAACGCGCCCCCCGTTGACACCAGCCGCCTTCACCAACAAGGAACCGCCGAACAATCATGAGAATTCCGCCCCTGGTCCGCGTGATCATCGTCTTTGCCGCCATCATCGGAATCGCGGCCGTGATCTTCTATTGGATCCAATCCCAGCAGACCGACGAAGAGGCGGCGCCGCCGATCTCAGTGGGCAGCGGGGCGGCGGCCGGGGATAGTGACCAGACCGGGATCACCGTCCAGGGGCGAGGTTCAGTCACCGTTGCTCCGGATACCGCCTACATAACCGTCGGCGTGGAAACAGTCGCCGACTCCGCCTCGGAAGCATCCACCGAACTGGCCTCGGTATCGAGCGCGGTGGTCGCGGCTATTGAGGGGACCGGGATTGGCGCCGCCGACATCCTGACCCGAAGCCTTTCACTGAACCCGGTCTACGATCGTCCCGAAGATGATCGCGCCGAGCCGACGATATCCGGATACCGGGCTTCCACGACCGTCGTGGTCACCGTCCGCGAAATTGATCGCGCCTCAGACGTTCTCGAAGCCAGCCTCGCCGCCGGCGCCAACGTGATCCAATCGGTCCGTTTCGGTCTCGCCGACGAGACCCCTCTGCAACGGGAAGCCCTGGCCGCCGCCGTCCAGGACGCCGCCCGCAAGGCCGAAGCCATGGCCGATTCGCTGGGCGGGAAGCTCGGCGGCCTCATCTGGATCGTAGAAGACAGCACCGTGCTGCTGTCGCCGGAGCGCGCCATGAGCGCCGGGGTCAGTGGCATGGCTCCGGCGGTACCGGTTCAGGCCGGCGAAACGACGGTGACCGTCTCCGTCCGGGCCAACTTCAGCTACGAGTAGTGGCCGGCCACACGCCGCCGCAACCGCAACCGATCGGCCCAACCGATCCCGGCGGCACTGGTAGTAACATGATCCCCGGCGTCGATCACCGGGCGGAGTGCTGAAGCAACGATGAACATTGCCGTCATCGGACTGGGCCGTTTTGGCAGCAACCTGGCTCGCACCCTCACCGAGCTTGGTCACGAAGTGCTGGCCGTTGACCTGTCGGAGCGGGTAGTTCAGAACATTTCTGACGAGGTTTCCCACGCCGTCCGCGCCGACGCGACCGATGAGGCGGTGCTGCAGGACCTGGGCATCCACGAATACGATGTCGCCTTCGTGTCGTTGGGTGATATCGAGTCCAGCATCCTGATCACCATGCTGTTGAAGCAACTCGGGGTGCGTCGCGTCCACTCCAAAGCGCGAAACAACCTGCACCGGCAGATTCTCGAACGCATCGGCGCCGACCAGGTCGTCTTCCCGGAGGGAGAGATGGCCGTGCGGGTCGCGCACAACCTGGTCGCCCCGAACATGATGGACTACTTCGAATTGCTGGCTAACTACGGCATCGGCGAAGTCCGGGTCCCGCCAAGTTTTGTCGGGAACACCCTGGCCAGCGCCAACCTCCGCGCCCGTCTCGATGTCAGCGTGCTGGTCATCAAGCGCGGCTCCCAGCTGCTGATCATGCCGGACCTTACCGAGAAGCTGGAAGGCGACGACATCCTCGTCGTCGCGGGTCGCGATTCCGCCATCGCCAATCTCGAAACCATCGAATAGGGGACCCGCGCCGGTCGACCGGGAAGCGATTTGCGCCGCGCCAACTCCGTTGCCGTCATGTCCGACCGAGATTGGTTTGACACTATACCTAGTGGTGCAGCATCATTCCCCCACTACATGTTGTGGGGTGTGGCCGGATCAACCGGACGTTGCCGCGTAAGAACGTCCGGGCATACCCGACCACTGGCAACCTGAGACCCGCGGGGAACAGCGTCATTTGATTCGATTGCTCGGACAGTCTCACTACACGACCGACGGTCGTTCGTACTGCATCGAGACCTGCGAGATGCTGCCCCTGGCCGGCCTCTACGATGTCATGTTGTTCGAAATAAGGCGGGACTCCAAAGTCTTCCACATGGGGGTCGCCTTCCCGATGGACGTGTCCGCCCAGATATCGTCTATCGGCCTACGTTTCGAACAGGGCAACTCGCTGATCGAGCACGGGCTCGCCCAGTTGCGTCGCCAGCTTGACCTGGGGGTAGAGGAGGACGGGAGGGTCTTCGAATCACCGATTCGAGGAGGCGCTGCCCGCGCCTTCGGTCCGGCGCTGGGCCGCCGGCACTTCGCCTAAAGGCCCGGCGAGGAACGATTCTGTGCACGATTTTGCCGACCCTGTCACCTTCGGGGCCATTTGCGCGAGAATAGGGATGAAGAAGACGTGGAATTGAGAGAGCGAAGAGAGTTGCTGCCAGAAATCACCGATAATGCCCTGGCCGTTTTGCGCCAGCGCTACTTCTTGAAGGACGCCGTCAACCATCCCATCGAAGACGTTGAGCAGTTCTTCCGCCGGGTCGCGCACGGGGTGATCACGGCCGAGGTCGACGCCGGGTGGACGACTCCCGCAGAAGCCCTGGAATTGGAAGAATCCGCCTACCAGTTGATCCGCGGGTTGCGGTTCATGCCCAACAGTCCGTGCCTCATGAACGCCGGCAAGCCCGAAGGCTACAACCAGATGGCCGCCTGCTTTGTACTGCCGGTCGACGACAGCCTGCGCAGCATCAAGCAGGCCGACTTCGACGCCGCCCTGATCCACCAGAGCGGTGGCGGCACCGGCTTCAATTTCTCGAAGATCCGCCCCCGCGGCGATTTCGTGCGCGGTTCCGGGGGCGTTGCCAGCGGCCCCATCAGCTTCATGTCGGTCATCGACTATTCGTGCGGCGAGGTCAAGCAGGGCGGCACCCGGCGCGGCGCCAACATGGGCATCATCAACGTCGATCACCCGGACATCCTTGAATTCATCCACTGCAAGAACGAGGACGGCCGAATCTCCAACTTCAACATCTCCGTCGGGGTCACCGACGACTTTATGCGCGCCGTCGCCGCCGAAGAAGAATACGATCTGATCAATCCGCGAACCGGCAAAGTCCACGTCGAGCCCACCACCGGTGAAGAACAGCGCCTGAGCGCCGTCAAAGTGTGGAGTGAGATGACCGAGAGCGCCTGGCTCAACGGCGAACCGGGCATCATCTTCCTCGATCGCATCCGCGACACCAACCCGACTCCTTCGGTCGCCGAGCAGAACACCACCAACCCCTGCGGCGAGCAGCCGCTCCTGCCCTATGAGGCCTGCGTGCTCGGCAGCATCAAGCTGAGCGCATATGTCACCGAAGACGGCGAGATCGACTGGAATTTCCTCCGCCAGGATCTGCACCTGTCCATCCGTTTCCTGGACGACATGGTCGAGGCCAGCAGCTTCCCGCTCCAGGCGATTGACGACATCGTCAAAGGCGGGAACCGGCGGGTCGGGCTCGGGATCATGGGCTGGGCGGACATGCTGTTCCAGCTACAGATCCCATACGACGGCGACCAGGCGGTCGCGCTCGCCGAGCGCGTGATGGAGTTTGTCAACAACGAATGCCGGGCGGCCAGCGAAGCTCTCGCCGAAGTCCGCGGTCCCTTTCCCAACTGGGAAAAGTCCATCTGGCGCGAACGCGGCGACAGCCCGCGACGCAACGCCACGGTGACTACCATCGCTCCCACCGGGACCATTTCCATGATCGCCGGAGCATCCGGCGGCATCGAGCCACAATTCGCGCTCGTCTATTGGAAGAACGTGATGCGAAACGCCGACAACGAGGCGACCTCGCTCCGCTACCTCAACCGGATCTTCGAAGAGTACGCAATCGAGCACGGCTTCTACGGAGAGGACCTCATCGAGGCGATCGAGGAAAACCACGGCAGCATCCGCATCGGCCCCGAAACTCCCGAGGCAGCGGCCGCGGTACTTGAGAGAGTCCCGCAGGCCGGACGCGACATCTTCATCACCGCTCACGACGTCTCCCCAGAGGCACACATCCAGATGCAGGCGGCCTTCCAGCGAAGTACCGAAAACGCCGTCTCCAAGACCATCAATTTCGCCAACAGCGCGACCGTCGCTGACATCGACAGCACCTATCGCCTCGCCTACGAACTGGGCTGCAAGGGAGTGACCGTCTATCGCGACGGCAGTCGCCAGTTCCAGGTAATGACCACCTCGGCGACCGAGGGTGACGAGGCCGCCACCCCGGCCCTCGCCGAGCCGGGAACGGCCGTCTACCGCGAGCGACCCAAGATGGTCTCCGGAACCACCTCTTCCGTACCTACCGGCTGCGGCGACCTGTTCGTCACCCTGAACGACGACGAAGCGGGCAATCCCTTCGAAGCCTTCGCGACACTGGGCAAGGCCGGCGGTTGCGCCGCCGCCCAGACCGAGGCCATCGGGCGTCTGATCTCGCTCTCGCTGCGCAGCGGGCTGTCGGCCGAGCGGGTCCACCGACAACTGCGCGGGATCACCTGCCACCGGCCGATTGGGATGGGGCCGAACCGCACGCTCTCGTGCGCCGATGCCATCGCCAAGGCCATCGCAGCCAAATACCTCGACAACACCGGCACCTACCAGCCCTACGTAGACGCGCAGGGCGAGGGGACCTACACCGAAGCGGGCGAATCGGGCCTGCCGGCTGGCGCCCCGGCCGGAAACGCGGGCGAATCTCCGGAAACTTCGGAGCCGGTGGGGCGGGTGGTTGCGGTGCAGGAGTCGATGATCGCCGGCAGCGAGATGGTGCCGGTGTACGACGTTGCTCAGGAGCGCGGCGCCTGCCCGACCTGCGGCTCCAGCCAGATGTACTTCTCCGAGGGTTGCGTCACCTGCGTGGTGTGCGGCTTCTCCGAGTGCGGCTAGCCCCGACAGTCCGAACTCAATAGCTTCGTGGCGCCCGGTCGGGCGCGGAAGTGCTCCCTAACCCCGGACCGGTCAGTCCGCGTCTATAATTCGTGTTCTGCCGGGAATATCGGAGCCATCACGCGGGCGGTGCCAATGGACGGACAGTCATTCCACATCTATGCCGATTTCGTGCAGCGGAAGCGCGTCCGGGTCGTGGAGTTGCACGACTTCGCCGAGGAATGTGATCGCCGCTATGCCGAGGCCTGGTTCGTCTTGATGTCGATGGGACATCCCGATGCCACCGCCGACGACAAAGCCCGGGCCGGCGACGACCTTGAGATCGCCAGCTCCGAGCAGGCCGCCGCCCGCGAGGACGCCGTCGAGGCGACCCGCCGGCTGGCCCTGTACGAGGCGTTCCTGATGCAATGCGCCCCCAGCGCTACCTGAGCGGACCTTTGCCAAAGATCTCGTCCCGGACGACAAACCGGGCATTCCTCGGCCGCTAGCCGCCATGCGCCACACGACCCTGGGAAAGACCGGCAAAAGGGTCTCGATGCTCGGCTGCGGAACCATGTGGTTCGCCGACCTGTCCCAGGCGGAGACCACCGCGACCCTCAACCACGCCCTCGACCGCGGGGTGAACTACATCGACTGCGCCCGGGGCTACGGCGACGCCGAAATCAAGGTCGGCGAAGCCATCGGCCACCGTAACGACGAGTTCTTCCTGGCCACCAAGACGGATAAGCGGAATCGGGATGCCGCCGCCGCCGAGATTGACGAGTCGCTCGACCGCCTGCAGGTCCACTACCTCGATCTCATCCAACTCCACTACGTGAACTACGAGCACGAGTTCGAGCAGTTGATGGGAAAGGGCGGTGCGCTGGAGGCCGCAGTCGCCGCCCAGGCCGCCGGCAAGGTCCGCTTCATCGGAATATCCGGGCACCGGCCAGAACTGCTGGCGGCCTGGCTGGCCGAGTACGAGTTCGACACGGTGCTATTCCACCTGAACCCGATTCAACCCTTCGCCGCCACCGAGCTTCTACCGGTCGCCGCCGCTCGCGATGTGGGAACGATCGCCATGCGGCCGGTGGGGTCCGGCGCCGTCCGGGACGCACCCCGGTCACTGCGCTACGTGCGATCGCAGGGGGTCGATGTCGTCCTTTCCGGACTCACCACTCCAGACATCGTCGACGCCAACATCGCCGCCCTGGAGGACCCGGTTGCCGGCGACGAGAGTCGGGAGTTCGTATCCTGGGTGGGCTCGATCGAAAACAACGGTTGCCGGCGCTGCAACTACTGCTCCTGCCCCGTCGGCATCGAAGTGCCCGACATGCTGCTCACCGAGCCTTTGCACTCCCGAGACGCCTTCTCCGATGCTGGCCGGACCACCTGGAATGAAGCAACCGCCGCGGTCCACAAATGCGAGGGGCACGACCCGTGCCAAACCGCCCCAATCTGCGAGTCGGCCTGCCCCTACGACCTCCCCATAAGAATGATCGCCCTGCGGGTGGCCGGCAGCGCACAACAATGATCCTGACCGGGCCACATGCAACCGCTTGAACTCAGTGCCCCGCAGCGCCGACCAACTGCCCGACATTCGCGGCGTCCAGTATTCATGCACTCAGTAGGACTTCCGGTACCTAATGGTCAATCCTCGTCGAAAAATCCGCTCCGCAAACCAGGATCAGAAGGGATACCTCTATGCTCTTGAGCCGTAGGCGACTGCTCGCCACGGGAACCGTCACGGCCCTGACCGTTCTGGCCGGATGCACCGGCGCACGCGAGGAGGCCGACCCCTCCGCGGAGGTCGAATCGGCCTCCTATTCCGCGATTCCCCGGCCCGACGACGGCGGAAAAGTCACCATCTATTCGGGGCGCAATGAGAACCTGATGGCGCCGCTTATTAAGCAGCTGCAGCCCACCGTCGGGTTCGACGTTGAGGTACGGTACGGCAGCACATCGGAGATGGCCGCGACAATCCTGGAAGAGGGCTCGAACAGCCCGGCCGACCTGTTCATCTCCCAGGACGCCGGGGCGCTCGGGGCCCTCGCCCGCGAGGGCATACTGAGTCCGCTGGCGGCAACGACGCTGGAGACGGTCGATCCCCGCTTTCGGTCGCCCGAGGGGCTCTGGATCGGCCTGTCCGGCCGAGCCCGGGTGGTTGTGTACAACACCGACAACTTGGCCGAGGCCGATCTACCCACCTCCATCCACGGCTTCACGGACGAGGAGTGGCACGGCCGTCTTGGCTGGGCTCCCACAAACGGATCATTTCAGGCCTTCGTCACCGCCATTCGCGCCACCGAGGGCGACACCGCGGCGCTGGACTGGCTCCACGGCATCGTCGCCAACGATCCGGTCGTCTTCCCCAAGAATACGCCCATCGTTGAGGCCGCAATAACCGGCGACATCGACGCGGGCTTTGTGAACCACTACTACCTGCTGCGCCAACTGGCCGACCGCCCGGACGTGCCGGCGAAGAATTACTTCTTGAAGGACGGCGACCCGGGTGCGCTGGTAAACGTAGCCGGCGCCGGAATTCTGGCATCATCCGGCCGGGCCACCGCGGCGCTCGAAATCGTGGAATTCCTGCTCGGTGTCGAAGCCCAGCGGTACTTCGCCGACTCAACCCTCGAGTACCCCCTGATCGCCGGCGTCGACCCTTCGCCCGGCCTGCCGCCGTTGGACACCATCGGCACCCCCGACATCGACCTCAGCGATCTCGACGATCTCGCCGGCACTCTGCGGCTACTACAAGAAGCGGGCGTGCTCTAGCCGATGCGAATCCTTGGCCGCAAGTAGCCCGGCCTTCGAGGCCCCCGCCGCCGACCTCGCGACGACCCGGGTCGCCCGGAGATTCCCGTACCTGCTGGCCGGCCTGTCCTCCCTGGTGGGCGCGGCCGTTGTCCTGCCATTGATCTACCTGGTCATACGCGCTATCCAGGGCGGGGCCTCGCCCTGGGAGTCGTTCCTGCGGATGCGCACCCTGGAGACTCTGGTCGCCACCAGCGTGTTGGCGCTTGCAGTAACCGCCGCCGCCATCACGATTTCGCTGCCGTTGGCCTGGCTATTCGCCCGCACTGATCTGCCGCGACGGCGCACCTGGCTGGTTCTGACGATGCTTCCGCTCGCCATACCCAGCTACGTAGCCGGGTTTGCCGTCATCGCCGGCCTCGGCCCCCGGGGCTTCATTCAGCAGATCCTGGAGACCTTGTTCGGCCTGGGCGGCGTGCCGGGATTGACCGGCTTCCCTGGGGCACTGTTCACACTGACGGTCATCTCCTTTCCATACGTCCTTATCACCACGACAGTCGCGCTCAGTCGCATCGACCCCGCCTTCGAAGAGGCTTCGCGGACGCTGGGTAGGGGCTCATGGCGTACATTCTTCAGCGTCGTCGTTCCCCAACTTCGCCCGGCTCTGACGGCCGGCGCGCTGCTGGTGGCGCTGTATACCCTGAGCGACTTCGGCGCCGTCTCGCTGATGCGTTTTAACTCCTTCACCCAGGTCATCTACACCCAGTACCAGGCGTCATTCGACCGCTCGTTGGCGGCATTGCTCAGCCTGCTACTGGTGCTGCTGACCGTGGGGGTTCTGGTGCTTGAGCGTCGAACCCGCGGCCGGGCCCGTTTCCACCGGGCGGCGGCCGGCACCCCGCACCGTCGTCGACCCATCGCCCTGGGGCGCTGGAGATGGCCTGCGCTGGCGTATTGCGGCTCCGTCGTCGCGATGGCGCTGCTCATCCCTATCGGCACGCTCATCTACTGGTCGGT
>CAYYTN010000056.1:0-12021 GCA_964474495.1 uncultured Chloroflexota bacterium | reverse complement strand
GCTGCGCAGGATTCGCTCGCCCCCGTGCACCATCGCCATAATCGGCGCCCCAATCGGCCCCGGTACGATCCCGCCCAGCGCAAACCCGGGCATGTTCTGCCCGCCGTGCGCAGCCTTGTACGCCTCGTTGTCGGCCAATTCCTGGAAGGTCTTGCCGGCGTTCGGACCCGTCTGGACCACGTCGCCCATATTTTGCGCGATCCAGGCGCGGGTTGATTCGTCGTGATACGAAAACGCTTCGTCAACGACTTCCTTCACCGTCGGTCCGGTCTGGCCGCCGCCACCGCCGCCGCTTGGTCCCGCAACTCCTTGAGCCGCCGCCCGTGCCGCCGCGTAGATCGCGTCCTCCAGGCTCCCGTACTCACCGATCAGACCCGCAAGCACCGTCTCCATCTCCGCGCCGCTGAGCCCCAGCGCCTCCGCCATCTCCTCCGAACTCGAAAGCACGCCAACCGCGGTAAGGAACGACTGCTCGTCCAGATCCAGGAACTCGCCGCTCATGTCGGTGATCCCGGCAGTCATCAAGGCTACCCGCAGCGCCGAGTCATCCAGTGCCGGGACGAACTCCTGCGCGGCGGTGGACGCTGTCCGCCCAAGGGCAACATCGAGGCCAATCGTACTGCCGGTCGCACTAACGGCCGCCTCCCCCTCCCCGTAGCAGGTGCCCGTCAGCTCGTTCCCGGAACGCACCGCATCCGAGGTCGCATCTGCTATTCCCTCAAGCGCCCCAAAGTACTCGTTGGCCTCTTCGACCGTGTAGCCTCCCTGCATCAGTTCATCGAACGTCAGCTCCGGCATGCTCGGGGGACGGAAGCTGTCGGTGGCGCTTTCGGCCAGGTATTCATCCCCCGGCTCGATCGGCTCGCCGAACTCGTTGTACAGGACCGGCCTCGGCTTTGACCGGGCCGCTGATTTGCTACGCTGCTCCGCCTGCAATTCCGCCAGGAGTTCGGGGTCTACTTCTCCGGTATATCCGCCGTAGTCGTCGAGCATGATCGGCTCGTCGTGGGCGTTGTTGATGGCGCGGAACTCGGAGGCGAGCCGGAACGCTCTGAGCTCCGGACTCTCCTCCGACCAATCTTGATATGCCGCGTTCTCTTCCGCCGACTCCATCCCACGGGCCGCATCATTGATGAAGTCCACCTCCTGGAATCCCTGGGCCAGGAAGCCGGAATACGTTCCTCCGTCATCGATGAAACCGTGGATCCTGTCTTGCAGTGCAACCTCCACCCCGCCCATGTTGGCGTAGACGTTGTCCAGATCGCCCTCGTATTGGGATCCCAGGGCCCGCAGTTCCGACGCGGAAAGGCCCGAGGTGCCCGCGACCGCGTCATCAACCACCGAGAAGTCTGTTATCGCGGTCTCCTGCACGACCTTGCGGGCCGTAGCCTCTTCCTGTGCGACCTGATAGTCGAATACGGCCAAATCCCAAAAATGAGAGCCGGCTTCCTTCACACCCGAAATTAGCCCTTCTTCCACAAAGGCCTCGACAGTGCTGATTACTCTGTCGGGGATGGACCCATCCGCGTCCCACCGTTCCAACACTTCATCGCCGCGCCCTTGCTCAGAGATTCTCCCCTCGGATATCCAACTGTCCCCCGACGATCCACCGCCCCCCGACCAGCGGCGGTCTGACCTTCTTGGTTCGCCCTCAATCGGCGACAGCGAAGGCGGCCGCACAACACTCGAGGTCCCTATGACCGCGCCTTCTTCGCCAGCTCCATCAGCTCCATCGCCTGCATAATCTCGATCGCCGGCAAATCCTGGAGTTCGTGCAACTTGTAGGCCGGAAAGGCCTGGCAGATGCGTGCCCGGTAGTACCGCCAGATCAGCCGCGGATCCGGCTGCGACGGCATACCCACCAGCCACTTCACGAACTCCTTGCGGGCAAATCTGGGACGCGGTACGCCTCCGAAACCGCCCGGCTCAGGCTGCCAAACTCCGCTCCATTCAGCTTGCGGATTCCCTCGCGGTCGTTGCCGTGCGGCAGGTCTCCGCCCGCCACGCAGCGCTCGACCGCGTCGATCAGCAGCGCGATATTGCCGCTCTGCATGTCCTCCAGCAGGCCAATGGTCAGCGCGTCCGGATTAACTACTATTATGTGATGGCCGTTCAGAGCGCCCTCGAGATCACGTCTGAGCTCGCTACCATCCTTATTGCTCTTTTCAGGCATTTCCCCAACCTTTACGGCTCTAGCTAAACGTCACCGCGCCAGTGATCTGGTGCGTCGCCGTCAGCTTGATCATGTCCGCTACCGAGTCAGACTCGGCGAGGTTTGTCACCACGGTCTCCATCGAGGCCGTGCGAGTGCCGTCACCGAAATCGAACGTCCCGACCACACCGATGCGACCGCGGTAGACCTCAGCCGTACCGGTCGTGGCGGTGTTGTCGTAAAACACCTCGTGGGTGAACGTGTTGCCGCCCTTGAGGCCGGCGGTGAACTCTTTCCAGTCATCCCCCAGCGTGGTCGTGTTGTGCGAATCGGCCGACGTCGAGAAGTTGAGGCCGATGGTGTCGGCCAGCAGGTCTCGCGCCGTGGAGCCGGAATCGTCAACATTCAGGCTGGTGAGGTCTTTGCCATGTACTCGTGCCAATTTGGGTCCTTTCTTTGGACAGAAAACAAAAAGCGCCGCAACGGGCGGCGCTCAAAGGCTCTCGGTGAAACGAATCGAATCAGTCGATAGGCGCCCCCTAGTACCGCGCGAAGCCGAGGACGAAGGTGATCGAACCGGCCACATCCTCGGTGAACTCCGCCCGCAGGTAGCGATCCACCGTGCCGGTGACCTCGGAGGTCAACGCGGTGGTGGCGGTCTGGGATGAAAAGGTCGCCAGATCGTTCCAGGCCGAATCATCGGTCGAGTCCTGCACCTTGATGGTCCAGGTACCGGTAATCGCCAGGATGTGCAGGTTGGCCCGGCCGCCGTTGGCGGATGAAGCCGTGCCATCCAGGGACGAGCTGTTGCCGGTGATGGTCTCCTCGCCGCTAACGTGCAGCAGGCGGCCGTCCAGGCCGGCGCGGCCGGAGCCCTGCAGGGTCCCGTTGAGCCGGATCAGATCGGCCACCGAAACCGGCTCGGCCCGTTCGGTAAGCACCGAATCGGAGCTGAGCCAGCCCTTGTCGCCGATCGCGTCGGCGTCATCGTCATAGATGCTGACGATGCCGCCGGTGGTCCCCAGCAGATCTTCCAGCTGGCGGCCGTAGCCGCGGGCGGCCGGGTCGTAAAACCCTTCCAGACCGACGCTCCAGCCGACTAGGCCGGGGTCGCTTTCCTTCCAGCCATTAGAAGAAAAGGTGGTAACGCTGTGAACGTCGGCGGCCATCCGGGGGCTGATGAGCGACAAATCGCCGCTGGCATCCCTATCCCCCAGGTAAACCCGGACGTCACTGCCATGCATTCTCGCCAAGTCGATTCGCTCCTCTCAGACGAGCACTATCCCGCGTTGGTCGGACGGTCGGGCGCAAAAGAATGAGCGCCAGGTCATACGACCTGGCGCTCTCCGGCGCTCTGGGAACCTGATCTATCTATCTATCTGGATGCGCCGGATTCAGGTTCAGGTGGTTGGACGATTTGAACCGCGGGCATTTGACAGTCCCTACCGCCAGCTCGAATCTGCCAAGTAGCTTGTTGCAGCGATCGCAACGCAGCTCAGAAGACCGCGAAATCTCGCGAAAAGGATTCATCGAAAGGTCCGTCAAGTGCACTCCCCGCACGTTGAGGGGCCTTCCAGTGCGTCCCCGTCAAACGGCGACGTGTGCGGCGATGCCGCGTCCGGCCGGCCCCCGGCCCTGCGTGGTCGTTTGAACAACCACCTGCCACTATGCTCCACCCAATTCTGGCTTCATGTCAAGCAAAATGTTCGGACTTCGTATGGGATCTAGGAAATTCCCTGAAATACCGGCTGACACCGGAAGGACAGGTCTGGAAGCACGGTCCAGGGGCTTGCCGAACGATGCTATAGAACGCTATAATAACCGTCTGAACGAATGAATCAAGCCGTAGAGGAGTAGAGGATGCAGTAGCCGCTGGACGGGCGGCGGAAACCGCTGACCAGCCGGGCGGCAATGCCGAATCCTCCGCCGGTCAGCCAGACCTTCGGGCCACGGACTCCGCGACGCGAAGTTGTGAAACCACCATGAAAGACCGGACTCAACGCAAGACCTTCGAAAGGACCCGGGTTCTCCAGGGGGCCTTCCACGTCGATCTGATCGATGGCGCCATTCGCGAAATCATCGAGTCCAACGGCAAAAGCGGAAACATCCGCTGGGATTTTGCCGACTTCGTCCCGATGGAGCTCTGGGAAGTCCACGGCCTCCCCGCCAATCAAGTTTGTCTCGACGGCGCCCACATTGAAGTGACAGTTCGAGTCTCCGCCGACTTTGCCGCCGATCGGGAGTCCAGCTAGCCGCGCCGCGTCGATTGCGGCACCATCAACCCCTGCGGCGGAACTGACGCCGACCACATCTACCAGCCGGCGGACCTCGATATCTGCTGATCCCCCGAAACCACCAGGCCTTCCGTCGCGTCCACCCCGTCCAGCAGATCCAGCCCGGCCTTTGATCCCATCACAAACACCGCCGTCGAAAGCGCGTCCGCATCCATCGCCGAAGGCGCCGCCACGGTCACGCCACTGGTGTGTTGCGGCGAGCGGCCGGTACGCGGGTCCAGAATGTGGTGGTACCGCCGGTCCGCCGTGAAAGCCCGGTAGTAGTCCCCGGATGTCGCGACCGATCCCGATCGGAGTGAAAGGGATTCGATCGACGAGCTTGCATCGCGCGGATTCTGAATCCCTATCTTCCAGTCCTCGTTCGCCGACCGCCCTCCCAGGGTCCCGATATCGCCGCCGGCATCCAGGAAAACGCGTTCCGCCCCGAGCGCATTCAAACCGGCCACCACCCTATCCACGATGTAGCCCTTGGCGATCCCGTCTAGCGAAATCGACATCCCGGGCTTGCCGAAGGTGATCGCATTCTCGCCAAGCAGAACGTTCTCGAACCCCACCAGTGCAAGAGCCTCGCCAATGTGCGACTCCGGCGGAGGTTCTCCAGTAGCGGCGAAACTGGCGGAATAGAGGTCCAGCATCGGTTTCACCGTGATGTCGAACGAGCCTTCCGTCAGTTCATGGAAGTGCGCCGACCGTCGCGCGACCGCCATCACTTCCGCCGGCGGATTCCGCAGTATCCCCTCACGATTGAGCCGCGCCACCGGCGTATCCGGGCGATGGCGGCTGAGAAGCCCCTCCAGTCGCTCCATCTCGGCGTAGCCTCCGGCAACCATCTCGCGCGCCGTCGCCGCGTCGGAATGGACCACCGAAATCGTGACCAACGTGCCCAATTGGGTCCGTGTCTCGCTCACCACGTGCAGGCCGGCCGCCTCCACCAGCGCGCGCGTCAGGCCTCCCCCCCAGCGCCAGCGCGGCCCCGCCAACGGCGACAATCCGGAGCGCCTGTCGCCGGCCCACCCGGCTCCGGGTGTTGCCTCTTACCGGACTCATTTGGCGACCGCCGGCTGGCGCGACTTGAGTTGGCCCGGGGCTGGCCCCCCACTGGTCAGCCGGCATGCGCCGACCCGCATCATCAACTTCTCCTCGCAAACTCCGCACCGCAGGCACTCGGTGAAACTGATCTTCGGCCCGCTGATGGCCCCGACCGGGCAACTCTGCTCGCAGATATGGCACGAGGAGCAGGCATCGACGCGTTTGATGCGGAACAACGCCAGCAACGAACCGATTCCCAGCGCCGCGCCGAGCGGGCAGACGTAGCGGCAGTAGAAGCGCGGGACTATCGCCGAAGCGATCAGGCTGGCTAGCAGAATCAGTCCGAGAATCCCGAGCGGTTGCAGGAAGAACAGCGTTCCGAAAGGCTCGAAGTACTGGAACAGCGTCATCTCACTTCCGGCGGCCGCCGCCAACAGGATCAGTGCCAGAAACACGTATTTCGCGAACCTCAAGCGGGCGTCAATCGACGACCGCGGCAAGTACTGGAAGCGCTCCGGGACAAACCGTTGCAGGAGGTCTTGTACCGTCCCAAAGGGGCACAGATTCCCACAGACCAATCGGCCAAATAGCAAAACCGTCACCACCGCAAACCCGACGACCACCAGCAGCTTCAGGTCGTTCACGTAGAACGACGGTCCAACCTCGACCCCGCCCGTTATGTGAGACACCGGCAGAAACGAACCGTCGATGAAGCCCACGTATACCAGGGCAGCCGAAGGGGCGATCCAGCGCACCCGGCTGTTCCTGCTGAAAAAGGCCAGCAACGAGAGTGTGAAGACGGCGATGAGCGTGAAGATTTCGGGCCATACCGCGCTCTCAATCATTCGCTCCCGGAACGTGGCCTCTTCGTAGGCGGAGAAATCCAGATCTGGCTCGATTCGGGAGGGCGGTGCGATCGGGGCCTCCGTCGACTCTGTTGGTGCCGTCAGCACCGGCGCCGATGGCCCCGGATGCCCGGTTGCGGCCGGGCCGGGCGGTTCCGCCTCGGCCGCGGCTGATGGCCGGACCTGATCCAGACGTTTGGAAATCGCCGTTATCGGCGCCGCGGGTCCTACCTCGCCCGGTGGAACGATCGCGGCCGGCGGCGGCGCCATTTCGATCTCGTACATGTCCATATCCGGCCGCAAGTCATATCTGATCGTCGCCGCCCGCCCGAAATCGACCGCCGGATCCACCAGGACCGCGCCCACATAGGCAACCCTTTCCCCAAAGACGCCCGCGATGGACTCGCCAAGGTAGATGAATATATCGGCCGATACCCCGTACGAAATCGCGTTCTGGCGTATCGACAGCCGGTCGGCGACTACCGTGCCATCCAGCGGCATCCCCGTCCCGATCAGCAGCAGTCGGTACCCATCCGCCCGGGCGTCCGCCTCCGCGCGTAGTTGAAGATACGTTGCCGGGCCGAGCAGCGACCGCCCCAGAGTGTCACTGCCCACCAGGGCGAACGACACCTCGGATCCGACCATGCCATCGCCGCCGGTGGCGATCGTCGCGATCAATCCCTGCTCGACCAACTGAGGCCACGTAGTACTCCAGCGCCGCCGCCTTCTCGACCGAGGGCCGCACGTATGTATCCGCGACCAGGCGGGCCGCATCACGAACGTCCTCCGACATCACCCTGATACTGAGCGTTGCTCGCGAGACCCTATCGATATCCCGATTGACCCGAAACTCGTCCGCTATCGACTTGCCCACAAACTGGGCCAGGAAGTCGGGTCTGGCGAAGAAGTCACCGATGATCGAAGCGATCGGTTCCCGGTGCTGCAGCACCTTCACCCCGGTGAGCCTGCCCTCAAGATCCATACCGACCAGAACCTTGATAATGGCCGCGTACCCGATTCGTGGCGGGGGCACTTCGGTTGTCAGGAACAGGAAGCCGATCAGTTCCGGTTCGCCCGCCTGGTTGGTCCGAAACGCCCTGATCACCGGGGGATCGCCCTTGCGCTCCGAGAATTTATCCGCGGCCGGCATCACCTCGACGAGATGCTCGAACGAGATTTCCTGCTGGCCTAGCGCCCGCAACGTCATCGGAGTCAGCGCCACCAGCAGCGCCGCCAGAACGAGAAGCCTGCCCGGCGCCAGCCACCGCCGGCCCACCGCCCGCGTACCGCTGGTCCGCCCGCGCAGCCGCGCCCGAATCTCAGTCATTCACGTTCAAACCCATCCGCTCGGGCGGCGACCCAAACCACCCGGCCACGGTCGAATCCACCACCGACCGGACCCTCCTTGGCGTCGCGGTTCCTACTCCATCCACGAATACCTCGCACGCGACGAAAGTCGCCCTTCCGTTACCTCATCCCCGGGCGACGGCGCCACCTTCGCGATCGCCCTACCCGCCGCCCTCGACGCCGGCCCTTCGGCAACCGGCGGCCCCGAGCGCCCCGCCCATATCCGGGGAGAAGCGATCCTCGCGGTTGACGGACAGGCTCCGCGCCGACCCGGAATCGCGGCTCCGCTCGCAGATCCCTGCACCGCCGAGGAACTTGCCGCCAGCATCGCCGACACTACCGCCGCCTGGCCGCTACCGGCACTCCTCGCTTTCATGCCAGAACGTATAGATCGAAACCCAACGCTCTCGCCGGTGCACCCACTCACACGGGCCAGAAGGATGTTCGGCGCGCGGCCCGCCACAACGTTCTTCTCACGAGTTCCGCCGCCCAGCAAGCGCGCCGGTGTCCGTTTGCACTCCAGCAGCGCCTTGCTCCTCCGGCATCCCGGGCTCCGGTGCCCCCGGTGTGATTCGAACACACGACCCACTGCTTAGAAGGTATTTCGCCCTGAGCGCTGTGCTTCCTTGAGGTAGACCCCGAGCGAAACGTGTCCAGTTATCGGGTGAAACTACTGTCCGGTCCGCTGCCAGCTCTATTCGTATCGCGGATCTGGCCCGTACTTGTTTTCACTTTGGGCTCCGCCTGCGAACAACTGGAACAGCAGCATAATGAAATTGATTAGCAGGATGGTTAACGTCAGAAGCCACCACGCACTTTGATTTCGATCATGAAGACGTCAAGCGACTGGCTGCAGTTAGTTGGAAGATGTTAAGGTGACGAGCCCTTCATACACCACCTTGACGGACGTAACCGTAAATGTTGGGCATTGTGCCTTGGCAATGGTCGATACGACAGCTTGAAGCAATGCTGGTCATTTGATGGAGTGCAGTACAGGAAAACGGATGTCGAATTCGGGAATGCGCGACCCATCATCCCCGTGATATTGATGGTGTAACGAGATGATGCCCTGGCGGTGTTTACGAGTAGGGTTGGTGATCATAGCTCTGGTGGTTGGGCTATCCCTTACGTCATGTAGTGAGGATACGCCGTCGCCGTCGGTTGCACCCGAGGCGAACTTGCCAGCTTCCACCCCGATTCCCACGCCATCTACCCCAGCTCCTACGCCAACACCTGCGCCAACACCTGCGCCAACACCTGCGCCAACACCTGCGCCAACCCCTACAGAGATACCCACGGAGGTTCCCACACTACTTCCGACCCCTGTGCCTGCATCAGAAATAGACTTGCTTGCTGGTTTGATCGAGGTACAACGTGGCGGTGATGGTAAGTGGCTTCCTGCCAACAGCGGTACGTTGCTGTGGACGGGTGATGCGATTCGGACTAACGAGGACGGCCAGGCTGGCTTGTCCTTTCCTGACGGTTCCATCGTCATCTTGCAAGGGTCAACCACCCTGATGATTGATCGATTCTTTCTGCGTACTCAGAACAACGATGTCATTGAACGATTTGGCCGGATTGTTCTCTTTGACGGGAGCGTAGCTTTTGACGTTCAACCCTTCCCTGATATTCCGTCACCGTGGGAGTTTGTCACTGGTTCAGAGATCATAAGTATTACGGGTACGTCAGGGGTGATGGCCGTCGATGAAAAAGACGCGATGGCAGCCCTGCCGGCTGATATCCGAGAACTTGCGGAATCTGGAGATATGCAAGGTGCCTTGGCGGCTGCTGACGAGGCTGGAATTGACGTACCCGCTGAGATACGTGCAGCGATTGTTCGCGGTGACGACGTGGGAGCCTCAGCAGCAGCTGAATCCGCGAAGCAGGCTTTAACTACGCGACTTGATCTTCCGGCTGGAATGCAGGCTGCGCTGGATGCGAACGACTTTGCCGAGGCGGAGAGTATTGCGCAAGCTGCAAATTTCGATGTGCCGGCCGAATTGCAACAGGCCATTAATGAAGGGGAGAATGGGAGGACTGGAATGCAATCCGCGGCCGATCGCCCCGAGGTTCCAGCTGAAGTTCAGGCCCTGATAGATTCGGGTGACCTAGCAGGCGCCAAGGCGGCGGCAGAAGCGGCAGGATTGAGCCTCCCCGCAGATTTGCAGGAGGCACTTGACAAGGATGGAGAGGCGGTTGCGCAAGCACAGCAAGTCGGGCAGGATTTGCCGGAGATTCCGGCGTCTGTTCAGGCGGCACTTGAGGCTGGTGACCTTGCAGGAGCGAAGGCAGCCGCTGATAGTGCCGGCTTCTCTCTGCCGGACGAACTTCAGACTTCCATCGATAACAGTATCGAGGCACAGAAGGAGGCGGCGGTTGCAGCAGAATCAATGCCACCAGAGGTTCAATCGGCCCTTGATGCCGGCGACGTAGAGGCGGCGCGGGAGGCAGCGCTCGCCGCTGGCTATACCATGCCGCCTGATGATGAAGGGGCCGTGGACAGGAGTTTTGAGGCGCGGCGGGGTGTTGATACTGCGCTTGAGGTCCGAGCCGACCTACCTCTGGATATCCAGGCTGCCCTGGACGCTGGAGATGTAGACCTTGCCAGGGATTTAGCAGACACGTCCGATTTTGAGTTTCCAGACGAGTTTGATAGCGCGCTTGATGGCGCGGACGCGGCCGGCAAGACTGCTGCGAGTGAAGCCTTGGCTGCTGATACAGAGGGCCATGAACTCACATTCGCACTGGTTGAAGGTTCTGCCGTCCTGACAGAGGTGTTGGCAGCGAAGGGGGGGGGGACCCAGGGTGCGGACGTGCAGGATGCATCCGGGATCCGGGTTGCGGAGATCCCAGCTGGCGTGAGCATGGTTATTTCCACATTACAGCCGCCAGCACAGCTCGATGCTGTAATAGCTACGATTGCCGCGGATGCTCAGGATGAGGCGGCGGTTGCGGACGTTGGGGATGGCAGCGCTTCGGATGGACAAGAAGCAGAAGCGTTGCAGGGAGTAGTTGCGCGAGACAGTGATGGTGATGGAGCGGTTGACCAGTTTGCAGTTTCATATAGCTCCTCGACCGGCGAAGGGGATCTGAAGCCGCCAGCAGGTTCAGAGCCTGGCGAACAGCTGCTGCCCCCCACTTCGTGGGGTTTGTTGGGTGCGGCAGCAGTGGCAGCTGAACAGGAAAAGCTTAGCATTAGCGCCGGCGACAGCCTCACTCTCAACGATGCCGGCGCAATGGATGAGGATGGCGATGGCGGGGAACCCTCCTTCAGCGATGAGCAAGAGCCAAATCAGACTGAATTGCTTGAGAACCCTCTGATCGGAACCGTCGATGGTGAACACGTCACCAACATCAACCTAATGCTCGAGCAGGTCGAGCTGGCGAACATGGTGCGGTTGGTGATTACGGATGAGGAGGCTCGAAAAGAACTGGTTGCTTCGGGCGATATGGCAAGCTCACTCCAGACTGCGCTGGTAAATATCAGTGACAATGATGACTCGCGGTCGTCGCTTGGCCTGATGGCACGGGCCGGTGGATTCCAGGTTGAGGGCCAGCCCGGGTTCCCAACTCCCGAAGGGCAGGCACTTGCCGGTGGAGGAACCGGGTATCCAAGCAATGAAATCGCATTCTCGGTGCCGCACCTCGATATGGGAGCCCCTCCTCCACCCGATGCAAATGCTCCTGGCGCGCCAGCTTCTGGTGGCCCAAGAGATTTCGATATCTTTTCGAGGCCGCCGGCGCCTGGTAGTGAGACCGAGGGTGGACCATCACTTGAAGGTGGAGAGGGTGGAGCGCCGCCACCGCCAAGTTCTGGTGGCGTTTCTCCGGAAGAGGCTGCGGCCATGCAGGGACAGCCAATGCTCGAGCGCTGGCTTCGCTCATTAGAGACGACAGAACCAATGGATGTACAGCATGCGACTGCTGATCAAATGACTGAGGCGGTTAGTGGTGGGCCACCGCCAGAGGGCGGAGAAGGTGGACCGCCACCGCCTCCTTTCGGATTCAATGTGGGGAATGCGTTAGAAGCGGTCACCGAGGTCTTGGCCCCGGTAGACCAGGATGGACTGCCGCCACCAGCAGAGGGTGGAGAGGGTGGAGCGCCGCCACCGCCCGAGGGTGGAGAAGGTGGATCGCCGCCGACTGCCCTTGACGAGCTGTTTAGTCGCCTAGAAGAGAGTCAAGCTGAACGTGCGCCACCCTCAGGAGAGGGTGGACCTCCGCCGGAGGGTGGACCTCCGCCAGAGGGTGGACCTCCGCCGGAGGGTGGATTCCCGCCGGAGGGTGGACCTCCGCCGGAGGGTGGATCACCGCCGGAGGGTGGATCACCGCCGGAGGGTGGACCTCCGCCAGA
>CAYYTN010000055.1:10078-12039 GCA_964474495.1 uncultured Chloroflexota bacterium | reverse complement strand
AGTCATGGGGCAGGCTGTGGTAGTTGCGGTAGTCGACGGCCCGCTGGCCGAACCAGGAACCGAACACCGCGCGAATCGCGCCGTCCAACTGCTCTTCCGGCGCCTCGGGGAAGTCGTGACCGGTCTCGCTCTTGATCAGGGCTTTGAACTCGTCGACCACGATCTTCCAGTCGTCGGCCGTCAGATCGGTGTCGGCGTCCTTGCCCAGTTTGGCTTTGTTGGCGGTGATGACAGCTTCGAATTCCGGGCTCTCAATGCCGAGCACGATCGATCCGTAGCCCTGGACAAACCGGCGGTAGGAGTCCCAGCCGAAGCGCTCGTCCCCGGAGCGGGCGATGACGCCCTGCAGGGTGGTGGCGTTCAGGCCGAGGTTGAGCACGGTGTCCATCATTCCGGGCATCGACGAGCGGGCCCCGGAGCGGACCGATACGAGCAGCGGATTCTCGGCGTTGCCGAATTTCGCGCCCTTCTGCGCTTCGATCGCCGCCATAGAATCTTGCAGCTGGGCGGCCATGCCGGGCGGGAAATCACCCTGACTCTGGGCGAGGGCGGCCTGGATTCGATCGGCCAAATCGCGGGGAAAGTCCCCGGTCGTTTCCTTTTCTAGTTCGTCGGTAAGTTCCGTGGCGAGTTCGGCGGGAAGGTTGCCGGGGATCTGGAAATACTCAAGGCAGGCTTCGGTGGTGATGGTGAAGCCCGGCGGCACCGGCATGCCGGCCAGCGTCATCTCGGCCGATCCAGCGCCTTTTCCACCCAGGAGATTGCGCATGGATTCGGAGCCTTCCGAAAACATGTAGACCCATTTCTTCTCGTCGGTCATGAGCGGGGATACCTCTTTCGATCTGGCCGCGGCCGTTCGTCGGCGGGGCGACGGACTGATTCTGGGGGACGGGCGCGGCGCGAGTGCAACACAGTGTAAAGCCCCTCACCCTCGCGGTCGCGCCGAAATCGCAACATCTTCTCCAGTCGGAGCGATCATCTAAGATGCCCGACGCGAGATCATGAAGAACCGACCAATCATCACGGTCGTCATCGGCCACTTCGTGCTGGACTACACCGGCCAAATTCCGGCGATGATGTACCCGATCCTCCTCGTTTCGCTGGGGCTGACCTATACCCAGGTCGGCGTCGCGGCGGGAATCTACATGGCCGGGAGCGGAATCGCGCAGCCAATCTTTGGCTACGTCGGCGACCGCATCGGCGCGCGCTACCTCTTGCCGCTCGGTCTGATGATTCACGGGGTGGCCATTGGCTCGCTGGCCCGGGTCGGGGACTTCCCGTCGCTGCTGGTCTTCCTGGCGCTGGCCGCGCTCGGGTCGGGGATGTTCCACCCGCTGGCGGCGGGGATTGTGAGCCGCTCGGCGGAGCGCCGCAAGGGGATGGCGATGGGGTCGTTCTTCATCGGCGGCAACGCCGGGTTCGCCCTGAGCCCGATCGTATCCGCCGTGGCGCTGAAGGGATTGGGGCTGGACTATGCCCTCCTCTTGATTGCCCCCGCGGTGCTGGTGGCGGCGACCTACCTGCTGATCACCCGCGGTTCCGGAGCGGCGGCAGAGGCGGGGGAACGGGCCGCCTCGCCGGCGGCGGCAGCCGCGCCGGGCGATGCCCGCCTGGTGCGCGGGGTGGTGGCGCTGGTGCTGGTGATGTTGCTGCGAGGAATGGTTTTCGGTGGCCTGATCGTGTTTATCCCGCTCCTGTACCGAGGGGCCGGCCTGAGCGCGGCGAGCTCCGGCCTGGCGCTGTCGCTCTTCCTGGGTGGGGTGGCGCTGGCTACATTCGTCGGCGGAGTGCTGGCGGACCGATTCGGCAAGAAACCGGTGGTGGTGGTCGGCCTTGTGGTGACGGTTCCGTTTGTCCTGCTGGTCGCCGCGCAGCCCGGTTCCGTCCTGACTCTGGTGGCCACCTTCGTGGCCGGATTCGCGATTGGCTGGGACGAAGAAAAAACCTGGAACGACGCGTCC
>CAYYTN010000055.1:0-10068 GCA_964474495.1 uncultured Chloroflexota bacterium | reverse complement strand
GGCGGTCCAGGAATACATGCCCCGGCTGATTGGCGCGGCGTCGGGTCTGGCGCTCGGGTTCACGTTCGGTTCGAATGCGATCGGCCAGGCGCTGACCGGGGTCCTGGGCGATAGCCTGGGGCTGGGGTCGGCGATTTCGTGGCTGGCGGTGGCGCCGGCGCTGGGCGTGGTCGCGGCGTTGTTCCTGCCGGGCAGGCTGCGGCTGCCGGCGCGGGTGCGGCGGCCGGTCTAGCGGTCCCGACGGCGCCCGGCCGCGGCCCGGCGAAGCGCAACCGCGGCGAACGCCGGCAGCGCCAGCATCCGGCGCCAGCGCCAGGGTTGCAGAAACAGTCGATACAACCACTCGAGCCCGACGGCGCGCAGCGGTCGCGGCGCCCGGGGGACGTCGCCGGCGAGGAAATCCAGCGAGCCTCCGACGCCCATGGCCACGCCGATGTCGAGGCGGGGCAGGTTGCGTGCGATCCAGCGCTCCTGCCGGGGTGCGCCAAAGGCCACCAGCAGCAGATCCGGGCGAGCGGCGTTGATGGCGGCGACGGTGGCGGTGTCGGAATCCGGCGCGGCGTCGGCTGCTGACCAGCCGGCGATTGTGAGCCGCGGATGGCGCCGGACGAGCGCTTCTCCGGCGCGCTCGGCGACGCCTTCGGCCCCGCCCAGCAGGTAGACGCGCCAGCCCAACGAGTCGCCGATTCCGGCCAGGTGTTCGACCAGGTCGATGCCGGCGGTGCGGGCCGGGACCGGCACGCGCGCCAGCCACGCCGCCAGCAGGATGCCGATGCCGTCGGCGACGTTCAGGTCGGAGGCTCGCAGGATGTCGGCAAACTCGGGATCGCGCTGCGCCAGCATCGCGATTTCAGGGTTCACGGTGAATACCGAACGCCCGGCGCGGGCCTGGATCCAGGCGGCGATCCAGGCCGCGGCTTCCGGCATTGGCATCGGGGCGATGGGGATGCCCAGGACGGGCACGGTGATCGGGGTGTCCTTCGGTTCCACGGCGCCTACCCGGTCCCGACCGGATCGAGGATGGCCACGACCTGGCCGTAGACATCAACGGGGGCGATCCAGTCCATGCAGAGGGCGTCGCCAAAGGGGCAGATGGCCGGGGCGCGGAGGTCGTAGCAGGGGTGGCAGGGGAGGTCGGTTACGATGGTTCGGGCCGCCGGGCCGTAGGGCCCGCTCAGGGTCGGGTCGGTGGGTCCGTAGAGCCCCAGGACCGGCCGGCCGAGCAGCGCCGCCAGGTGGAGCGGTCCGCTGTCGGCGGAGATGGCCAGGTCGGCGGTGGCGAGCAGCGCGACGAGTTGCGCGATCGAGGTCTGGCCGGCCAGGTTGTGGTGGCCGCCGGCGGGGTCGGGCAGAAGGCGGGACGCGACCGCGGAATCTTCCGGGCCGCCCACGAACAGTAGTTGCCGGGTGTCGTCGCCGGCCAGCAATCCGACTAACTCGCGCCAGTGACTTTCCGGCCACAGCTTGGCGGATCCGGTGCGGGCGCCGGAGTGGATGACGACCCGCCGGCGAGCCCCGGCCGGAGGAACTTCGCGGGCCAGCCAATCGCGGGCCGCGGAATCGGGGATGAGAAGGTCGGCGGGCGGATCGCCGGCCGGGTCGCCGCCGAGATCGCGGACCCACTCAATCTCATGGCGGGTGCCCGGGGCGCGGGTGCCGGGGATCGTGAAGTCGAAGTTGCCGCCGGCGGCCTCGCCGTCGATGCCGACCCGCCAGCGCGATCCGCTGTGGCCGACGATCGCCCCGGAAAGCGGGCCGTAGAGCGAGATCGCCAGGTCGAAGCGCTGGCGGCGCAACCCCGCCATGAAGCTGCGGATGGTGCGCCAGGTGGAGGGCCTCCAGCCGGCCTGCAGGTGGGTCAGGGCCGGGGCGTCGACCACCAGGACGTCGTCGATATAGCGACAGAGTTTGACCAGCGGGGCCGAGCCCGGGGTGGTGGCGAAGACCACGGTGGCGCCGGGAAAGCGCCGCTTGAGATCAGCGGCCAACGGTAGCGACATGGCGGTGTCGCCGAGCACGTCGAAGCGGACCAGCAGAATTGAGGTGGGGGGCTCGGAAAACGGCCAGATGGAGGGCTCGGCGACCGACTCGGCACGGTGGCCACGCGCGGCCAGCAGGCCGAGGGTAGGGTTCACTACCGCGGCCAGACCGGCCTTGAGACGCCGCTTCCAGCGCCCGGCGGCGGGGAGGGGGACGACCGGGCGGGCGCTAGTCACGTGGCTCCGGCCAGGGCCAGGCGCGGTCGATGGCGGCGAGGGCCGGCTCCACCTGGATGGCGACCCGGGCGACCGGATCGGGGGCCAGGTGGTTGAAGCGTTCGGTCTTGCGCTGCTGGTCGATCAGGCGCTCGCGAACCGCGTCGATGAAACGGCGGTGGCGGCCGTGAAGCGCGCGCATTTGCCGGCGCAGGTCCCGGGTTGAATTGTCGAGCAGTCGCTCGCGTGAAGCTTCCATTCGCCGATGATGCCCCTCGATGTCCTTCTGTATGGCATCGTCGTCGGCCTCTATTTCGTTACCGAGACGGACCCAGTCCGGCACGACGTCGCCCGGTTTCATCACATGAAAGGCCATCCGCCGGGTCGGGTCTGCCAGGGGCTTTTCGCTCAGGTCCTGGGGTCTACCGCTTCCTTCAAGGTTGTCGAACGCGCCGTCTTCAATGGACTTCTTTATCTGACGTTCGACCTCGTTTCCGGACTTCATCGTGTGGGCACTGATCCGAAGAGCACCGGTGGATCGACTTCGGCGGCGAGTCCGCTTGCCTCGCGGGCGGCGGCGGCGACGAAGATGCTGCCGGTGACCAACACGGTCCCATCCGCGCCGGCGGCTTCCCGGGCGGCGAAAAGGGCGGCGGCGACGCTGTCGAAGGCGCGGGCAGGCAGGCCGATCGCGGCGGCGACCTCCAGCAGATCGGCCGGCGAAGCGGCGCGGGGGTGTTTGGAGGCGCAGACGTAGGCGCGGGCCGCGGTGGGGGCGATCCCGCGCAACATCGCCGCCACGTCTTTGTCGGTCGCGGCGCCGAAGACGAGTTGAACCGGACCCGGCGCGAGCGCGGCCAGGGTGGCGCCGGTCTGCCGGATGGCGTCGGGCGAGTGGGCGGCGTCGATGAACACGCGGGGACTGTCCTGGATCAGCTCGAAGCGGGCGGGCCAGACGGTGCTCTCGAGGCCGCAGGCGATGTGGGCGGGTTCGATTTCGGCGAGATCGGGGGCGAGTGCCCGGGCGGCCGCCACGGCGGCGGCGGCGTTGAGCGACTGGTGGGCGCCGATGAGCGGCAGTTGCAGGTCGAAGCTCTGACCGTCCATCCGCAGGCGACCGGCCATCGCCGGGCGGCCGGCGTCCCAGCCGATTTCGCCGTCGGAGTCGAGCGGGAAGCCCTCGCCGATGCCGACCACTTCCAGCGGCGCGGCCAGTTCCCGGGCGCGCCGTTCGATGACGCGCATCGCTTCCGGCGCCTGGGGCACGGTGACGACCGGCCGGGAGGCCTTAATGATGCCGGCCTTTTCGCCGGCGATGGCTTCCAGGGTGTCGCCCAGAATGGCGGTGTGCTCCAGCGAGACCGAGGTTATGACGCTGACGGCCGGATCGACGACGTTGGTGGCGTCCCAGGTGCCGCCCATGCCGACTTCGATGACGGCCAGATCGACGCCGAGGTCGGCGAAGTACTCGAAGGCCAGAGCGGTGGCGATCTCGTAGGTGGTGGGATCGCCTTCGGCCGGGTGGCGTTGGCGGCCGGCATCGACGGCGACTACCAGCGCTTCCAGCCGATTCGCGAACTCATCCGCTGCGATCGGCTGCGAATCGACCACGATCCGCTCGCGGAACGTGTGCAGGTGCGGCTGGGTGTAGAGGCCGACGCGCAACCCGGCGGCGCCGGCGATGGCGGCGAGCATGGCGGAGGTCGAGCCCTTGCCGTTGCTGCCGGCGACGTGGGCGATGCGGAGGCGCTGGTGCGGGTCGCCGATTTCATGCAACAGGTGGCCGATGCGTTGAAACCGATAGCGGGCCGGCGAGCGGTCGGAAAACCCGACGCCGCGTTCGAGGTCCGCGAACCCGTAGATGTATTGGAGCGCTTCCCGATAGTTCATGTACGGCGATTATGCCGCCGTACCGGGAGTCGGCTCAAAGAGTTCCGGCCCAGGCCCCTTCGGGCAGATCCTGGAGCAGCTCTTCGCGTGGGCGCCAATTGGTCACTTCGGCGCTGCCCAGCAGCATGGTCGCGATGGCGGAGATCTGGAGTTCGGTGCCGGGTGGCTTGAACAATGGGTGCACCTCGGCGAGCGGCAGGCTGGCGAACAGGCGGTTGGTCAGTTCGGCGTGCGGGATTTCGAGCTCGGGAGTCTTCGCCCGCAGCAGGCCGGCGGCCAGGATGTCGATGTCGATGAGGCGCGGCCCCCAGCGTTCGCCGGGCTCGCGGCCGAGTTCGACCTCGATGGCCTTCACGATCGCGAGCATCTCGATGGGTTTCTTCTCGGCCTTGACGACGCAGACCATGTTCAAGAACTGATCCTGCTCGGGGCCGCCAACGGGCTCGGACTCGTAGATCGAAGATACGGTGACGGCCTCGCCTTCGGTCGCCAGCCGCGCCAGCGCCGCGACGAGGTTTGCGAATCGGTCCCCGAGGTTCGACCCGAGCCCGAAATAGTACGTAGATGTCACCTGCCACCTCGCAAGGTATCCGCCCAACGGTGTCACAATAGTAGGCGGCCCGGTTGGCGACGGTGTCACAACTGACCAAGCGCGAAGCGTGGCGGCCGGCGGAGACGCCGGCGCCGTAACGAATTCGCCGACCCGGGCCTTTGTGAGCACGGGAGATAGCGAAGGTCCGGAGGACTGCCGGTGGCCGGAAGATCCGCGAGCGCGGGCACGCTGTCTAGCCGCATGGGGGCGGCGCGCGACCGCCGCTGGCTGGCCCGACGGGGGCTGATGGCGGTGGTGGCGCTGGCGCTGGGCTATGCGGTGACGATGGCTCCCGGGAACCGGCTGCTGCCGGTGGTGGCGGGGCTGGTTGCGCTGGGGGTGCTGGTGCTGGTGGCCGGCCGGTTCGTGCCGCGGCCGCACCCGGGAATCGGGCTGGCGCTGCTGGTGGCGGCGATTCCGTTGCGATCGTTGGCCGGGGGCGCGGTTTCCGGAGTGAACGTCGGCCTGACCGAGCCGGCGGCGTTGCTGGCGCTGTTCTGGATGGTGGCGTATCGACGGCCGGGACCGCTGCTGCTACCGCGGATGTTGGTTTCGTTCGGGCTGTTCCTGGGCCTGGCGGCGATCTCGGCGGCCTGGGCGATTGATTCGAGTCAGTCCTTCAAGGAACTGGCCAAGTGGGGGCAGGCGGCGATCGCGCTGTTCGCGGCGATGGACCTGGCGCGCCGCCCTTCCGATTTGAAACCGGTGGCGGTCGTGGCCGGGGTGGCGCTGGCCGGCGAGGCCCTGCTGGCGACCGCACAGGCCGCGCTGGGGCTGGGGCCGGAGTCCTTTCGGGTTGGCGGGTTGACCCGCGCCTACGGCACCTTCGAGCAGCCGAACCCGTTTGCCGGCTACCTGGCGCTGCAGCTTCCCTTTGCCCTGGCCGGGGCGTTGATTTGGAAAGGGAAGTGGCGCTGGCTGGCGCTGGCGGTGGCGGCGCTGGCGGTACTTGGGATCGTGATTTCGCTATCGCGCGGCGCGTGGCTGGGCGGGGCGGCCGGAGTGCTGGTGGTTGGCTGGCTGGCGGCGGGGATGAGCCGGGGCCTGATGAAATGGGCCGGGCTGGTCGTGGCGATCGCGCTGGCGCTGTTCTTGCTCGCCCGCGGAAGCGGGGTCATCCCGGCGACGGCGGGAACGATTCTGAGTGGCGAGCGGGACCTGGTCGAACTGGCGTCGAATCCCGGCAGCGCCGATTTCGCGGTGACCCAACGGGTTGCCTTCTGGGTGGCCGGGGCGCGGATGGTGGCGGACCGGCCGCTGACCGGCGTAGGCCTGGGCAACTTCGACGAGGGCTACCCCGACTACAACATCGGCATCTGGGATGAGTCGCTGGGACACGCCCACAACTTCTACCTCAATCTGGCGGCGGAGACGGGCCTGATCGGCGCGGCTCTGTTCGGGGTGTTCCTGGGCGGGGTGATGTTGCGGGGAACGCGGGCCGGCGGGCGGGGGGCGGCAACGCGGGTGGCGCTGATCGGAGCCACCGGCAGCCTGGCGGCGTTTGCCGCGCACAGCCTGGTGGACAGCGTGTTCGTGGGCGGTCTGGGGTTGATCCTGGGCGCGGCGGCCGGGCTGATCCTGGCGCTGTCGGACCGGGGCGGGGCCGAAGGGTGGCGACAATGAGGGTCGCGCTGGATTTCACTTCGGGAGCGTGGCAGATCGCCGGGATCGGCCGGGCGACCCGCGGGCTGGTGGGCGGATTGATCGAACTGGACGCGCCCGATCTGGACTTGAAGCCGTTCTACGCCGGGGGGCGGCCAGCGCCGATTGCCCGGTTGATGTTCGCCGGCACCCGGTACCGGGCGCGCCGCCTGCCGTTGCCGGAGCGGGCGATCCTGGCCCTCTGGCACAAGCTGCGGGTGCCGCTGCCGATCGAACTGGTGACGGGAGCGGTGGACCTGGTGCACAGTCCGGACTTCGTGCTGCCGCCGACGCGGTGTCGTCGTTCGGTGGTGACGGTGCACGATTTAACCTACGTAACCCATCCGGAGACGGCGCACCCGGCGCAGAAGCGCTACCTAGACCGGGTGGTGCCGCGTTCGGTGGAGCGGGCGACGCGGGTGATTGCGGTTTCGGCGGCGACGCGCGACGACCTGGTGCGCGAATACGGGGTGCGCCCGGAGCGGATTGAGGTGATCCACAACGGGCTGGACAAGAACTTCGCCAGGCGGCCCACCGGTCCGCAGCGGCAAGACGCCCGGGCGCGGTTCGGGCTGCCGCCGCGGTTTGTCCTGGCGGTGGGAACGATTCAGCCGCGCAAGAACCTGGTGCGGATGGCGCGGGCGGTGGCGGTGGCGAGGGCGCGCGGTCACGATATTCATTTCGTTCACGTTGGGGCGGCGGGCTGGCTATCGGAGGGGGTGTTCGCGGGACTGGACGATCTCGATGACGGATTCGTGCACCGACTCGGTCCGGTGGATGACCGCTGGCTACCGGCGCTCTACGCAGAGGCCGAAATCACGCTGGCGGTGAGCCTGGCGGAAGGGTTCATGCTGCCAATCATCGAGTCGATGGCGATGGGCACGCCGGTGATCACGTCGCGGGCTTCCTGCATGCCGGAGATCGCCGGCGAGGCGGCGGAATTGGTCGATCCGCTGGACGTCGCGGAGATCGGCGAAGCGATCGTCGGTTTGCTGGACGACACCGACCGGGCGGAGCTCCTGACCCGGGCCGGCGAAGCGCGGGCCGGGGCATTTGGCTGGGCGGATGCGGCGGCGTCCACCCATGCGCTCTACCAACGAGTCGCGGAGGTGTAAAATCAGCCTGCGGGGGACTGGCGGCAAGCGCGTTGGAGGACCCCGCCGGAGGGGCGATGATCGATCTGTCGGAAGTTGCGAACTACCTCATAGTCGCGGCCGCCGCGTACCTGGCGGGCTCGGTTCCGTTTGCCTTTATCTGGACGCTGGTGATCGCGCGGAAGGATCTGCGCAAGCTGGGCAGCGGGAACATTACGGTCTACAACTCGTATCACAACGTGGGGTTCTGGCCGGCGATATTGACGGTGATCGGGAATGCCGGCCTGGGAATCGGCGTCGTGATTGCGGCGCGCTGGTTCCTGCCGGGCAGCGACCTGGCACTGCTGGTGGCGCTGGTGTGTGTCACGGCCGGGGCGCTGTGGCCGCTGTGGCTGGCGTTTGCCGGCGGCAAGGGCACCACCACCTGTGGCTGGGCGACGCTGGCGATTTCGCCGCCGATCCCGTTCGCGCTGCTTGGTCTGTGGTTTGCCGGTCTGCTGGTGACCCGGCGGACCTTTACCAGCACGACGCTGGTTTTGCGCGCGCTGCCGATTGTGTTCTGGCTGGTCGGGAGGTCCTGGGAATTTCTCGGTGCCGGGGTGGTGCTGGCGGTCATGTTCCATTTCAAGCACACCGTCGAGACCGACGACAGTATCCGCTATGGGGTCGGCCGGTTCATCGGCGTGAACAAGACCTGATCGACCGCTCGCGCCGGCGCCGCGCCGCGCTTTCCCAAATGGCGACCCTCAAGATTCTCGAGCCATGCGGCCGGTGGCGGGCGGCATTGTGAAGGTCCACCTGAACGGGTACTTTACGGAGCATTCCCTGACCGGATCGGGGCAGTACCTGCGGCACCTGCACCGGGCAATGGTGGTAGCGGCCCCGGCGGACGAGTTTACGGTTGTGCCCCGGCGCGGCGTTTATGCCCGGCTCGGGCGCCGGGTGGGCAAGGTGCTGTGGGAGCAGATCGGATTTCCGGGCGCGGCCGCCGGTGCCGACCTGGCGCACGTGCCGTACCTGGGCCCACCGCTGCGCGGTAAGAACGACGTGGTGACGGTGCACGACCTGATCGGCATGGTGCTGCCGGAGTATGCCGCCTCGCCCTGGATGCGGGTGTACAACCGGGGCGTGGCGGCGGCGGCGCGCCGGGCGCGCCTGATCCTGGTGGACTCGCAGGCGACCGCCGACGATGTGCAGGGCCTGCTGGGAATCGGCCCGGAGCGGATTCGGGTGACCTTGCTGGGGGTCGATGAAGACCTGCGGCCGGTCGGCCGCGGAGACCGCCGACGTCCGGGATCGCTACGTACTGCCGGAGCGGTTCGCGCTCTACCTGGGCTCCGGGGATGTGCGCAAGAACCTGGAGGTGCTGCTGCGGGCGTGGGCGCTGCTGCCACCGGAGGGACGAATTCCGCTGGTCATGGCCGGCAACATCCCGTGTCGGGGCGACGCGCTGTTTCCCGACTACCGCCGCCTGGCCCGGGAACTGGGGGTGCATGAATCGATCTCCTGGGTGGGGATGGTTCCGGAGGCGGAGAAGGCAACGCTGCTGAGCGCGGCGACGGTGTTTGTGTTCCCTTCCCGGTACGAGGGGTTTGGGCTGGACCCGCTGGAGGCGATGGCCTGCGGGACGCCGGTGGTCTGCTCGAACGCCACGTCGCTGCCGGAGGTTGTGGGCGAGGCGGCGGTGCTGGTGGACCCGGCCGATGAAAAGGCGTGGGCCGCCGCGGTCGAATCGGTGGCGGAGGGCGGCGACCGGGCCGCGCGACTGGTGGAAGCAGGACGCGCGCGCGCCGCGGAACTCACCTGGCGCGCCACGGCCGAACTGACGCTGGACGCCTACCGGGAACTGCTATGAAGGTCCTGATGATCTCCAAGGCCTGCATCACCGGGCCGTACCAGCGGAAGCTCGAGGAAATCGCCGCCTACGACGACATCGAACTGCGGGTGGTGGTGCCGCCGTACTGGCGGACCGGCGATCACCGCGAGGAACTGGAACCCCGCCACCTGGACGGCTACGAAATGTCCGTGCGGCGGGCGCTGTTCAACGGGCATTTCCACTACCACTTCTACCCGGGGCTGGCGCGGGAGATGGCTTGGTTCGCGCCCGACCTGGTGCACATCGATGAGGAGCCCTACAACGTGGCCACGGCCCATGCCGTCTGGCTGGCGAAACGCCACTCGGCGCGGGCGATCTTCTTTAGCTGGCAGAACCTGGAGCGCAGGTACCCGCCGCCGTTTTCCTGGCTGGAGCGCTACTCGTACCGAAACGCGGCGGCGATCGCCGGCACCCCGGGGGCCGCGGACGTGCTGCGGGCGAAGGGTTTTGCGGGACGGCTGGCGGTGGCGCCGCAGTTCGGGGTCGATCCGGAGATCTTCAAGCCGGGCGCGGAGCGCGACGCCGGGCGACCGTTCACGGTGGGATACCTGGGACGGCTGATCGAAGCGAAGGGGCTCAAGACGCTGATGCGGGCGGTGGCGGACGTTCCCGAGGCGCGGGTGCGGATTGGCGGGCAGGGGCCGCTGGAAGACTGGATCGTGGATTTCGCGACGGCGCACGGGCTGGCGGAACGGGTGGACGGGCCCGCGGCGATCGCGCCGGCGGCGGTGCCGGGGTTCATGAACGCGCTGGACGTACTGGTGCTGCCGTCGATCCCGA
>CAYYTN010000054.1:2806-12200 GCA_964474495.1 uncultured Chloroflexota bacterium | reverse complement strand
CGTAGTTGATGAGATGGGGCGTGTCATTGATGAGCATCGTGACGTAGCCGTTGTCGCGCAGGACTTCGGGCAACGTCAGGGCGTCCCATTGCAGCGGGCCCCACTTCTGAAACGGATCGCCGTAGCGGCCCTTCATCATCTCGTGGCGGCAGGGGACGGTGGGGAAGGAGCCCAGGTAGGCCCCGTCGAAGACGGCCGATTCGGCGGCGAAACGGTCCAGGTTGGGGGTGTGGATCCAGTCGTTGCCGTTGGCGCCCACGTGGTCGTAGCGCAGGGTGTCATTCATCAGCAGGACGACGTTCATGCTGGCCTCGCTCTGGTGGGGTGGTGAACGGTGATCATAGGACGTTGCCGTCGAGGGGGGCGCCGGCGGGCATGCCGCGTTGCCGAATCAGGCGCATATAGTCGGTGGGGGGCGGGGCTTCGATGGCGTCCGGCCCGTCGCGCCACAGACGCCGCATCCACCGGGGAGCTTTGTTGCGGCGCAGAAAGCGCAGGACCTCTTTGTGCAGTTTCTCGGCCCGGGCGGGATGCTGTTTGAGCAGGTTGGCGGTCATGCCCGGGTCTGCGGTGCGGTTGTAGAGTTCCCAGCGCTCGCGGTCGGGGAAGTCGATCAGCGCCCAGTCGCGGCCGGTGGCGGTCAGGGAGGTCCAGCCGTGGTCGTCGAACAGCGCGCCCATCGAGCCGACGCCTTCCCAGGGGACCGGGTGCGGGTAGCCGCCGGAGATGGCCACCGGGCGCAGGCTGCGCTTCTCCCCGGTCATCAGCGGCAGCAGGGACCGGCCCTGCACGTCCATTTCCGCCGGCGGCGCGATGCCCAGCATGTCCATGATCGTCACCGGCAGATCGGGCGACTGCACCAGCGCCCCGAACCGCTTGCCGGCGGCGATGCCGTCGGGGTGGCGGATCATGAGGATCTGGCGGGAGACCTCCTCGTAGAGCGCGCCGCCCTTGCCGAGGCGGTCGTGCTCGCCGAGGTAGTGGCCGTGATCGGACATGATGATGACGATGGTGCTGTGGCGCAGGCCCAGGTTGTCGATCTTCTCCAGGACCCGGCCCACGTGGGTGTCGCACATGGTGCACTCGGCGGCGAATAGTTTGGCGACGTGGTCCCGTTCGGCGGGGGTGAGGATGTCGGAGCTGCGCCCGTAGCGCGGCCAGAAGACCGAGATTCCGTCGTAGTCGGGGTCGTACAGGTCGACATAACTCTGAGGGGGATCCCAGGGCTCATGCGGATCGAACGAGTCCACCCAGAGGAAGAAACCGTCGTGGCCGGCGTTGCGCTCGAGCCAGTCGGCGGCGGCCTTCATGACCCGCGGGGCGCAGTATTCGTCCTCCATGACGCGCTCCATCTCCTGCCGGTGATAGAGGGCCATGCGCGAGGCGATGTTGAACTTCTCCCGGCCTTCGAGTTTCCAGTCGGCGAACCAGGACGTGCGGAAGCGGTCGACCTCATTGCCGCGGATCATCTCCCAGGCGTGAAAGGGCCGGTCGAAGCCGTAGCCCAGGTTAATCATGTGCGGCGTGTCGTTGATGAGCATCGTGACGATATCGTTCCGCCGCAGGACCTCCGGGAGGGTGAGGGCGTCCCACTCCAGCGGCCGCCACTCGTGGAGCGGGCTGCCGAAGCGCCCCTTCATCAGGTCGTGGCGGGTCGGGATCGTCGCGAACGAGGCGATATAGCTACGGTCGAAGACGGCGCTCTCGCGGGCGAACCCGTCCATGACCGGAGTGTGGATCCAATCGTTGCCGTTGGCGCCGACGTGGTCGTAGCGCCAGGTGTCGTTCATGATGAAGACGACGTTCAGCGGACGACCCCTTTTGATCCTTACTCCGCGCCTAGAGAACGCTGCCGTCGAGCGGGGTGGCGTGGGGCATGCCGCGCTGGCGGACCAGTTTCAACCACTCGTCCGGGGCCGGGACCTCGACGGCGTCCGGTCCATCGCGCCACAGCTTCTGCATCCAACGCGGGGCCTTGTTGCGGCGCAGGAAGCGCAGCGTCTCGGCGTGCAGTTTCTCGGCCTCGGCCGGGTGCTGCTTGACGATGTTGTTGGTCATACCGATGTCATCGGGCAGGTAGTAGAGCTCCCAGCGGTCGCGGTCGGGGAAGTCCACCAGCGCATATTCCTTGCCGGTGGCGGTGAGCGATGTCCAGCCCTCGGTCATAAAGATCCCCTGGATGCCGATGCCGGTCTGGGGGATGTAGAACGGGTAGCCGCCGGAGACGGCGGCGCGGCGGACCGAGCGCTTCGCGCCGGTCATCAGCGGCAGCAGCGACTCGCCCTGCACGTCCATCTCAGTCGGCGCCGTGACGCCCAGCATGTCCATGATGGTGACGGTGACGTCGGGGGACTGCACCAGCGCCTGGAGGCGCTTGCCGGCGCCGATGCCCTCGGGGTGGCGGATCATCAGTATCTGGTGGGAGACCTCCTCGTAGAGCGGCCCGCTCTTGCTCTGCAGGCCGTGCTCGCCGAAGTAGTGGCCGTGATCCGACATGATGATGACGATGGTGTTGTCGCGCATACCCAGGTTGTCGATCTTCTCCAGCACCCGGCCGATGTGGGTGTCGCACATCGTGCACTCGGCGGCGAAGAGCTTCCCGATGTGGTCTTGCTCGCGGTCGGTGAGGAACTCCTCGGTGCGGGCGTAGCGCGGCCAGTAGACCGAGGTGCCGTCGAAGTCCGGGTCGTACATGTCGATGTAGTGCTGGGGCGGGTCCCAGGGCTCGTGGGGATCGAAGGAGTCGACCCACAGGAAGAAGCCGTCGTGGCCGGCGTTGCGCTCCAGCCAGTCGCAGGTGGACTTCATCACCATCGGCGCGAAGTACTCCTCTTCGAGCGTGCGGTCCATGGTCTGGCGGTGGTAGGTGGCCATGTGCGAGCTGGTGCGGTACTTCTCGAAGTCCTTGATCTTCCATTCGGGGAACCAGTCGGTGCGGGAGCGGTCGACCTCGTTGCCGCGGATCATCTCCCAGGCGTGGAAGGGGCGGTCGAAGCCATAGCCGTAGTTGATCATGTGCGGGGTGTCGTTGATCAGCATCGTGACGTAGTCGTTCTCGCGCAGGACCTCGGGCATCGTCAGCGCCAGGGATGGAGGGGGTTCCCGAAGCGGCCCTTCATGAGGTCGTGGCGGGTCGGAATCGTCGCGAACGAACCTATGTAGCTGCGGTCGAAGACGGCGCTCTCTTTGGCAAACTGGTCGAGGACAGGAGTCTGGATCCAGTCGTTGCCGTTGGCGCCGACGTAGTCGTAACGCCAGGTGTCGTTCATGATGAGAACTACGTTCACAGGTGCCTCCACTCCTGTTGCGGACGGATTTGCAGTGTAGTGACGGGCGATGGGGCTTGTCGAACCGGCCAACTGGCGACGTACCTCCGGGTGGCGGGTACCATTTGCAGGGGGCATGGACGGATCAAGCAACCGAGATCGTGAGGCCTGGGCTGAAAGCCGAAAACCTGGTATCGCGGGAAGATGCGCGGCGCGCCGAGGCGGCCGCCATGTCCGAAAAGCGCCTGCAGGACCTGATCACCGGGGCCGCCCGCGACCTGGGCTGGTACGTGTATCACACGCACATCGCGAAGCGCAGCGCCGAGGGCTATCCGGACCTCACGATGGCCAATTCGCGCCTGGGCCGCCATCTCTGGGTTGAGTTAAAGCGCGAGAAGAAAGCGGGGCGGAAGCCGGCGCTGACCATCCCCCAGATGGAGGTGCTGGACGTGCTGGCGGAAGTCCACCCGGAGGTCTACCTGTGGCTGCCGCGGGACTGGCTCAGCGGGGCGATCGCCACGGCGCTGACGGCCCGCGATCCACTGGTGGAGGCGGACGCCGCCGGCACGCTGTGGACCGGGCGGCGCGAGCGGCTGGTTGAACTTGACATAAGAGTCGCGGGCTAGGCGTTGACGGCGTGCCGGGACTTTACATAATGGTGATCGATCTTCCCATCTCCGGGTGCGCGGCCGGCGGCCGGCAGCCCGAGGAAACGGGGTCCGATGGACGAGAATGAACTCCTGGAGAAGGCGCGGCGCGAGTCGGGCCTGAAGCCGGGCGGCGGAGGCCGGCTACGCCGGACCAGCCGCCGGCGGCCCGGGTCGGTGCTGGTCGGGAGCGGCAACGCGTCGCTCTACATTGCGGTGCTGGTGGTGTTCAGCGGCTACAGCATCTGGACCACGGCCAACTACTTCTTCCAGGGTCTCTACGGGCATGGCGGGATCGGCGTGCTGGTCAGTCTAGCCATGGTGGCGATGCTGGTCTTCGTGATCCGGGCAAGGCGGGGCTAGCGCCGTATCGGGCCGATTCGGGGCGTGGCGACGGTTTACGGGCGGATGACCAGCTTGCCGATGCTGCCGCCGGTCTCCATCGCGGCGTGGGCGTCGGCGGCGGTGTCGAGAATGAATTCGCCGCCGATGCGCAGCTTGAGATCGCCGTTCCGGTACAGCGCGAAGAGTTCGTCGCTGCGCGCCCGGAGTTGCGGCCCGAACAGGTAGAACATGGTGACCCCAGTGGTGATGAAGACCGTGTTGCGGGCCAGCATTCGCAGGGGCAACTCGGTCGCCGGGCCGCCGGTGAAACCGCCCGACTTGTAGCCGTAGAGGATGCAGTGCCCGCGTGGCCGGACGCTGCCGATGGAGCGCTCGATGGTGTCGTTGCCGATGCCATCGTAGACGATGTCGACGCCTTTGCCGTCGGTGAGGTCCAGCACGGCGTCCTTGAAGTCGATTTCCTTGTAGAGGATGGCGTGATCGGCGCCGATTTCGCGGACGTAGTCGGCTTTTTCGGCCGAGCCGACGGTGGTGAAGACGGTGGCGCCGGCGGCTTTGGCGAGCTGGACGGCGATCTGGCCGACGCCGCCGGCGCCGGAGTGGATCAGGCAGGTTTCGCCGGCGGACGGCGGGTACATGCCGCGGGTGAGGGCGTGGGCGGTGAGGCCCTGGAGGGCCATGGCGGCGGCTTCGGGCGAGGGGATGTCCTCCGGGACGGGCACGAGGCGGGCGGCGGGGGCGATGGCAAACTCGGCATAGCTGCCCGGGGTGCCCGGGTTCCAGAACGAGACCCGCTCGCCGACGGCGACTCCGCTGACGTCGGCGCCGATCTCGGCCACGGTTCCCACGCCCTCGGTGCCGAGCACCATCGGGACCTCCGTGCCGCGCTCGCCGCGGCGATGGTCGATGTCGGCGAAGTTGACCCCGGCGAGCTCGATTTCGATCAGCGCCTCGTCGGCGCCGGACTCCGGTTTCGGGATGTCGGTGAGTTGCAGAACCTCGGGACCGCCGAATCGATCGATCTGTACCGCCCGCATATTCGCGCTCCTGCCTCAGTACTTGCCTTGCCGGACTGACAGGGTTCAGGAATCGCCGGTGGATGTCAATTGGCGGGGTGGTGGGGGCGCCGGATACGATGCCCGACGTGGGCGCGGTGGAACCTGGCGAGGAGAACCGGCGACGATGCGGATACTGATCACCGGCGGCAAGGGGAACCTGGGCGGACGGCTGGCGGCGGCCCTGGTGGCGCGCGGCGACGCGGTGACGCTGTTCGATGTGACGGATACCCCGAAAGAGGCTTTCCCCGAACTGGGCGAGTGCCGGACGGTGGTCGGCGACATCTCCGATCGCGACAGCCTGTTCGCGGCGTTCGCGGAAGAGGGCTTCGATTCCATCGTCCACCTGGCGGCATTGCTTTCGGCCGAGGCGGAGACCGACCTGGAGCGGGCCTGGCGGGTGAATATGGACGGGACGCGGAACGTGCTGGAGGCGGCGGTGGAATTCGATGTCGGGCGGGTGGTTTTCACCAGCACGGTGGCCAGTTTCGGGACCGGCCTGCCGGAGCCGGTCAGCGTGGACGCGCCGCAGTGGCCGGTCAGTTTCTACGGGGCGGCCAAGGTGGCGGGGGAGCGACTCGGGGTCTACCACCAGCAACGCTTCGGGGTGGACTTTCGCGGGCTGCGGCTACCGGCGGTGACCGCGCCGCACGGGGCCGGCGGCGGAGCCAGCGCCTACTGTTCGCAGCTCTACGTGGACGCGGTCGAGAAGGGCGCCTATGAGTTCTATCTCCAGCCGACGACCGGGACGGCGGTGATCTACATCGACGACGCGGTGCGGGCGCTGGTCGGTATCCACGACGCGGCCAAGGCCGATCTGCGGCGGCGGGTGTACCAGGTGAACGGGGTGAGCCCGACGGCCGGCGAGATGGCGGCGGCGGTGCTGGCGGTGATGCCGGAGGTCAGGTTCACCTATGAGCCGGATCCGGTGCGCGACGGGATCGTGCAGAGCTGGCCGGGACGGCTGGATGACGCCGAGTCGACCCTGGACTGGGGCTGGCGCTCGGAGGTGGACCTGGCCGGGATGACGGAACGGATGCTGGCGGCGTTGCGGACGCAGGGCGAGTAGGCAGGGGCGTCTACCTCCCGGGGTCGCGCGGTTCGGCGGCTATTCGGCCCCGGCGCGCTGCCAGCGGAGTCGGCCGATGCCGGGCCGTCCGCGCCGGGTCATGGGTGGGGTGGTAAGGAGGAGCTGGTCGCCGTCCAGGGCGACGGTACGCTCGAGGGTGACGCCGCTCCAACCCGGCAGCAGGCTGATCTGCACGATGTGCAGGACCCGGTCGCCGCGCAATTCGTAGCGCCCCGCGTAGGTCAGGTAGGAACGGGCGGCGGCGGCCTGCTGCTCGACGGTGCCGCCCTGAAGGTCGTCGGCGTCGTAGGTGGCGCGGTCGGAGCCGGCGATTGAAACCTGCATGTAGCCGTCGGCGGTGTAGGTGAGTAATCCGGCGGGGCTCTCTCCGTATGGGGTGAACGGGTCGCCGTCGTCGGGGGAATAGACGTAGGAAAGCAGGCGCCAGTTGCCGACCAGGTCGGCGGCGGTGGGTGGCATCCCGGGCTCCTTTGCAGGTTGGCGGCGGCCCGGTCAGGCGCCGGGGCCGTGGATGACGATCTTCCCTAAGTGCTCGGCGGCCTGCATCATCCGCAGGGCGTCGGGCAGTTCCTCAAAGGCGAACTCGGCGCCGATGACCGGGCGGATGGATTTCTCTTCGAGAAACGCGGCCAGGGCTTCGAATTGGCGGCGGGAGTCGACGAAGATGCCGGCGATGCTGATGCGCCGGGCCAGCAGGGCGCGGGTCTCGATCTCGCCGCCGCCGCCGGTCAGGACGCCGAACAGCGCGATGACCCCGCCGGAACGGGTGGCCTTAATGGAATTAGGCAGGGTGGCGGAACCGCCGGCTTCCAGGATCAGATCGGCGCCGAGGCCGTCGGTAAACCGCCGGATCGGGCGGTGCCAGTCGGGTTCGTCCATGTAGTTGACCCCCAGGTCGGCGCCGAGATCGGCGGCCCGGGCCAGCTTCGCGTCGCTCTTGCTGGTGACGACCACCCGGGCGCCCATCGCCTTCGCCAGTTGCAGGCCGAAGATCGAGACTCCGCCGGTGCCGAGGACCGTCACCGTCTTGCCTTCCAGGGGGAAGCTGGTCGCCAGCGAACTCCAGGCGGTCAACGCCGCGATGGGCAGCGTGGCGGCCTCGGCGAATGCGTAGTCCGCGGGCATCGGCAGGACGCCGCCTTCGGGCAGGACGACCCGCTCGGCGGCGACGCCGGGTCCGGGCGAGCCCAGGGTGGTGCGTTGATATTCGTCGCGAAAGGGGCCGTCGACCCAGTCGGGCATGAAGTGGCTCATGACCCGGTCGCCGGGCTTGACCCGATCGACGCCGGCGCCGGCTTGGAGGACGACCCCGGCGCAGTCGGCCACCAACACGGCCGGCAGGTCGAGTCCGCGCGCGTAGCGGCCTTCGATCGTGCTCAGGTCGCGGTAGTTGAGGCTGATGGCGCGGACATCGAGCAGCACCTCGCCGGGGCCGGGATCGGCGTCGGGGCGGGAAACGAGGCGCAGATTCTCGACTCCGTAGTCGGTCAGTTCAAAAGTCCGTACCGGCATGGCGGTCGTTTCCTTCCGGGCTCAGGTGTAGCGGCGTTCAGTACCGCGCGGTTTCGGGTCGGGTTCGCCGCGACCGGGCTCGAACCAGGACCCGGCGACGGGCGGATGCTCGGCGTCGGCAGCGACGATCAGGTCGATCACGCAGGGGCGGCCGCAGTCGACGGCCCGCCGGAGGGCGGCTTCGACCTGGTCATGGGATTCAACCCGAATTCCCTCGGCGCCCATCGAACGGGCCATCGCCGCGAAATCGACCGGGGCGTTGAACTCGGTGCCGATGACGCGGCCGCCGAAGTCGGCCTTCTGGCCGTCGCGGATGGCGGCCAGGGCCTGGTTGTTGTAAACCAGCCAGACGATCGGGATATCCCAGTCGACGGCCGTGGCGACCTCCTGGCAAATCATGAGAAAGCCGCCGTCGCCGGTGACGGCCACTGCCGGGAGGTCGGGCCGGGCGAGTTTCGCGCCGATGATCGCCGCCGGTCCCCAGCCCATCGGCGTCCAGCCGCCGGGGTTCAGGAAATGGCCGCCTTCGAGGATCGGGTAGAAGCAGGAGAAGTAGTGGGCGTGGTTGCCGGTGTCGACGCTCATGACGGACTCGGCCGGGAGGACGTCGCGTACCTGCTGCGTGATGCGCATCGGTTGCATGGGGCTGGAGTCGGGCGGGGGGAGCTGGAGCTCGAATCTGTCCTTCGCGGTGGCGACCATGGCCGTGGAGGCGGCCGCGCCGGCGCGACCGCCGAGCGACTCGACCTCGGCCAGCAGGTCCTCGAGAACGGCGCGGGCGTCGCCGACCAGGCCGACTTCGACCGGGTAGGTGCGGCCCATTTCGCGCGGCTCGGGGTCGATGTGGATGATCTTGTTCTGCGGCACGAAGGGCAGGCCTTCGGTCCACCAGCTGGTGGACTGGTCGGAGAAGCGGTAGCCGACGGCCAGGATGATGTCGGCGTGCTCGCGGATCAGCTCATGGGCGATCGGGTGGCCGAGCCAGCCGGAGATGCCGACGGCGAGGGGGTGGTCTTCGGGCACCGCGCCCTTGCCGACGAACGAACCGGACATCGGCGCGCCGAGCAACTCGGCCAGGGCGACGGTGGCCGCCCCGGCGTCGGAGAGGCGCACGCCGTTGCCGACCATGATCACCGGCAGTTCGGCTTCGGCGAGCAACCAGGCGGCGCGGGCGGTGTCTTCGCGGCCGGCGCGCTGGCGGCGGGAGTCGGCGAAGTTGTCGGGGGCCTCGGGGGCGACATCGCATTCGGCGGACTGGACATCCCAGGGTATCTCGATGGCGACCGGGCCGGGGCGGCCGACCTTCGCCGTGGTGAATGCCTTGCGCACCGCCGACGGGATCATCTCGGCGTCCCAGGCCGACCAGGTGCGTTTGGTGACCGGCTGGAGCATCTGGGTGAAGGCCTGGTCGATGTTGGTGCTGTCCGGCCGCGAGGTCTCCTGCAGCTGGCCGCGACCGAGCCATTTCTTGATCGGCGA
>CAYYTN010000054.1:0-2796 GCA_964474495.1 uncultured Chloroflexota bacterium | reverse complement strand
TGAGGGCACGCCACCTGATACCAATCGGGCATTTTCTTGATCGGCGAGCCCACGATCGCCAGCACCGGGCTGGAGGTGGAGATGGCGGTGCCGAGGCCCATCAGCAGGTTGGCGGCCCCCGGCCCCACCGAGGTGCAACAGACGCCGACCTTGCCGGTCATGCGCGCGTAGCCGTCGGCGATGTGGGCCGCGGCCTGCTCGTGGCGGACCAGCTTGAACTCGATGCTGGAATCGACCAGGGCGTCGAGGATGTTGGTGTTGCCATGCCCGGGCACGCCGAAGATGTACTCCACGCCGTGGCGTTCGAGGGCGTCCACCAGGACGCTCGCGCCGTTCATGCGGCCGGGCCGCCGGCGCCGTGCTTGCCGTCGCGGGTGTCGTCGAAGAGTTGCCGGAAATCGAACTCGTCGGTAAACGGCATCTTGATCTTGCGCCCGGTCCAGGACGAGTAGAACGTCGCCGTTATCGCCTCGATCGCGCGCAGTCCGTTGATCCCGGGAGTCCGGGATTCGGCGCCGGTGGCGGCGCACTCGATGAAGTGCTGCAATTCGCGGGTGTAGCGGCCGCTGGTGCGGAGTTCGTCGTCGAGGTTGCGCTCGTTCCAGAGCGTGATGTCCTGGCTGCGCCGCTCCGGGCTATGCAGGATCATCCGGAACGGGTCGGCCGACTTGTAGCTGAACTCCTCGCTGAAGTCGATCTCCAGCGTTGCTGCGGTGCCGATCAAAGTGAATTTCTCCACGACCGGGCCCCAACGGACCCGGGACATGGTGTGGACGCTGGTACCGCCGCCGGCGTGGCGCATGACCGCCGAGCCGTGGTCTTCGATGGCCTTGGTGGAGTCAGTGATGTGGATTTCGCCGCTGACGTGGGAGATGTCGCCCAGCCACCAGCGGGCCAAGTCGATCGTGTGGCTGCCGTGGTCCTGGTAGACGCCGCCCCAGGTCTCGGGTCGCTCGCGGCTCATGCCGATGCGATGGCTGCGCGGAAAACCGAATGACCAGTCGCAGCGCACCTCAAAGAGCTTGCCCAGTTCACCGGCCTCGACCATCTCGGTGGCCTTTAGAAAGCTCTTGTCATAGCGCTTCATGAAGCCGACCATCAGCACCTTGCCGGCCTGCTCGGCGGCATCGACCATGGCCTGGCACTCCTGGACAGAGCGGGCCATCGGCTTTTCACAAAACACGTGCAGACCGCGCTCGAGGGCGGCGATGGTCTGCACGGCGTGGACGTAGACCGGCGACGAGACGATGGCCGCGTCCAGATCCTGCTCCCAGAAGTCATCCAGGGTCTCGATGACGTTCCCGGCACCGATCATCCGCTGGAGTGTCCTGGCGTTCTCCGGGTCCGGGTCCCAGAGGGCAACCAGTTCGACATCCTGCAGGAACCGCCAGATGGGGGCGTACATGACCTGGGCGCCGCCCGGTCCGCAGCCGATGATGCCGATCTTCACCGCGTCTGCCATTTGGTCACCTCCCCTGCTGGCGGTTGCCGGTGGTCGTTTCTGGACGGCGCGGCTAGGGCGTCATCCCGGAACTCATCTCGTAAGCGCCCTGGACGCCGAGGACGTTCTCCCCCTGTGAGACCTGGCCGTGGTTGCGGGCCTCGCCGGGCCGGCCGATCTGGAAGTAGATCGCGCCGTAGCGATCGCGCAGGTCGGCGACGACATCGCCGCGGTGGGCGATGAGGTTGTTCCGCTCATGCGGGTCGTTCTCGAGGTCGTAGAGTTCGTCCATCTCGTCGGCGGGCCGCACGATCAGGCTCCAGCGCTTGTTGCGGATGCAGCGGTCGATGCCCTCGTGGTAGCCGATCAGGACGGTCTCGCGGTGCTCGTCGCTGTCGCCTTCGATGACCGGGCGCAGGCTGCTGCCGTGCATGTCGTGGGTGTTGCCGGCGAGTCCCATGTAGTCGAGCACGGTGGGCAGCACGTCGTGGTACTGGGCCAGGGCGGTGACCCGCCGTCCGGCGTGGCGGCCCTTCGGCAGGCGAATCATGAACGGGACTTTGAGCAGCTCGTTGTACATCCGGTCGGCGCCCTTGAGGAACTTGCCGTGGTCGGCCAGCGGATGCCCGTGATCGCCCATCAGCACCACGACGGAGTCGTCGTAGTAGCCCTCTTCTTCGAGGGTGGCGAAGACGCGGCCGAGGGCGTCGTCGACGGCGACGGTCTCGCCGGCGTAGAGTCCGCGGATGTGCCGTATCTCCGCCGGCCGGGCCGCCCATGGGCATCACGAGCCGCGGGCCGGTGTAGTCGGGGTCGGTGTAGGTGTCGAACTCGGCGGGCGGGTCCCAGGGCTCGTGGGGGTCGAAGCAGTCCATCCAGAAGTTGACCTTCGGGTGCCCGCGGTTGGCCTTCAGCCAGTTGGCCGCAAGCTCGGTGACCTGCGGGGCGAACCACTTCTCGGCGGTGTCAAAGTCGTCGGTGTTGGTCAGGAACTGGGCCACCCGGCCGCGCCACAGCTCGTCGTAGTTCTCGTTGACGTAAGCATCGAGGTTGCGCTTGGACGGCTGCGAGCGATAAGGGTCGTATTCCTGCCCGCGGACCCACTGGTAGGAGTGGTAGTACTCGTGATAGGTCATGCCGCCGGCGCGGTAGTGGTAGACGTCGGAGGCGAGGCCGTTGACGTAGCCCTCGAGCGAGGCGATCTGGGGGAGCGCCACGTCGGTCTTGCCCAGCGGCGACCAGGGGCGGTTAATCAGGGTGCGGTTGCCGGTCAGCAGGGCGGCGCGGGCCGGGATGGTCGGCAGCGCCTCGGCGTACATGTTGTCGAAAAGGACCGCGCCTGCGGCGAACTTGTC
>CAYYTN010000053.1:8313-12266 GCA_964474495.1 uncultured Chloroflexota bacterium | reverse complement strand
TTCCTTGCGGTGCGCCACGCCCCAGAACCAGTCGCCCGCCGGCTCGAACTCATAGTCGCGATCGGCCGCCAGCCCAAGCACCTTTTCCCCGTCACGCCGCACCACGATCCGCCGCCCGCCGCGTTCCGCCGCGAACTCCCCCAGCACCTCCGCCCGGGTCTCCGAGTGAAAGTCCCGGTCGGTCACGAGCGGCCTGATCCGCAACTCCACCTCCCCGCCGCCCGTCACCGAGTACTGCACCCGGGTGCGGTTGGCGCCATTGTCCATCCAGATGGTATTCGCGATCTCCGCTTCCCCCGCCCGATACACGAACTCCGGCCGGTTGCCGACCAGGCGGACTCGCGTCAGCGCCGGCCAGCCCCGCGGGTGGAGCGTGCCGTCGGCGAATTCGTTGGTGGAAAGGTCGTACGACTCGCCGTCCACCACCACTTCCTCGATCAGGTTCGCCAATCGCACCTGGCGGCCGGCCGGTGGCTCCGTCGCCGCGACCAGCAGACCGTGATAGCGGCGCGTGTTGGCGCTGCACAACGTCCCCGCCGCGTAGCCGCCGATGCCGTTTGTCACCACCCACTCGCGCTCCAGCAAGCCGGCCAGTTCCGTCCCCGCCACCGCGTAATCCGTCACCGGCAGCCCGCTCATGGCAGCACCACCCTGCCGGCCAGCGCCGCGATCACCGCGTCCCGCGACGGCAGGCCCCCGGCGGTCCCCGTTTGCCCCACGCTCAACCCCGCCGCCACCGACGCCAGCGTTCCGCAATCACCCGGGCCCAGTCCCGCCAGCCAGCCGTGCAGAAACGCCCCGCAGAAGGCGTCCCCGGCGCCGATCGCGTCCACCACCTCCGTCGCCTCCGGCGGCCAGTGCCGGGTCTCGTCCTCCCAGCCGCCCCACGCTCCCAGCGGACCGGCCTTGGCGATCACTACCGGCACCCCGGCCGCCCGAAAGTACGCCACCACCTCCGCCGGGTCGTCCAACCCGAACAGCGGACCGGTGTCTTCCGGCACGCTCGGCAGCAGGATGTCCACCAGTGGCAGCAGCTCCTCCACCGCCGCCCGCGCCGCCGCCGGTTCCCACAGCAGCTTTCGGTAGTTGACATCAAAGCTCACCACCCCGCCGGCGTCCTTCACCGTTTCGATCGCCGCCCGCACCGCCGCGCGACTCGATTCCGAGATCGCCTGGGTGATGCTGCTGGTGTGGAACAGCCGCACCCCGCGCAGCGCTTCCCCGGGCAGCATCGCCGGCGTCATTTGCGCCGCCGCGCTGCCTTCCCGGTAGTAGATGATCTCCCGCTCGCCGGTCTGCAGCGCCGCCATCAGGTACAGCCCGTTGTAGCCCTCCACGCTTTGCACCAGCGACACATCCACCCCGGTGTCGCGCCAGCCGTCCAGCAGGTACTCGCCAAACGGGTCGTCCGCCACCGCCGTCAGGTAGGCCGTCCGGGTGCCCAGCCGCGCGGCCATCGCCGCCAGGTTCAGCGCGTCGCCGCCGAAGCCGCGGGTGAACGACGGCGCCCGCCGCAGCGGCTCCCGCGCCGACAGCTCCACCATGCACTCGCCCATCGTTATCAAATCCGCCGTCGCGGTCGATTCCGACATTCCGGACCTTTCCGGGGCTGGCGCCCGCCCGTCCGCGGTCGCCGTCCCATCGTAGTCCACCGGCGACGGCGCGTAGGCATTCCTGCCCCCGCAGCCGTACAATCTGGTGACCAGGCGCCTAGGGGGTGGATGCCACTTGACTCAAGTTCGTGACGCGATCCGCGGAGATGACACCCGCGAACGACCCTCGTACCTGATCCGACCCGGTCGCCCCGGCGACAGCTACGAACTCAGCTTCCACTGGGGCGAACTCCGCGCGCCGAGCCAGATGCGCGTCCTGGATCGCTACTTCGACGAAATCGGCCGCGGCGTTCAGGGTTGCCAGGTGGCCCTCTCCCAACCCGGCGGCGATCTCGTCGGCCAGGTCTGGACCCGCTACCGCAACATCGATCCGGGCATCGCCGACGGACGCACCGAGTGCTACGTCCACACCCTGTTCGTCATGGAGCAATACCGCCGCCAGGGGATCGCCCGGGCCCTTGTCGAAGCCGCCTCCAACGCCGCCGGCCGCTTCGGCCGCTCGGTCATGGTCATCGGCGTCGACCGGCCCAACCAATATGCCCGGAAGCTGTACGAGAAGTGGGGCTTCCACCGGTTCCACGAGACCAACGACCTGCGCGGCGACCTGATCTTCCTCCGCCGCCGCCTCTTCTAGTCGCTTTCGCGCCGCCCGCCGAAACCTCTGCCCTTCCTGACCGGAATGTATAATTCGCCACCGATTGGCCGGGGCAGCACAATCGCATCTGCCGACACCGTCGCTGACCGCTCCCGGCACCCAACGAGGATATGGACCGCATGGCCGCAGAATGGGCGTTCTTTGAAGGTGAATACGTTCCCATCGCCGACGCCAAGGTCGGCGTAAAGACCCACGCCCTCAACTACGGCACCGGCGCCTTCGAGGGTATCCGCGGCTACTGGAACGAAGACGACGAGCAGCTATACCTGTTCCGCGTCGCCGAGCACTTCGAGCGCCTGCACCGCTCGGCCCGCATCCTGCGCATGAAGCTGCGGTTCTCCGTCGAGGAGCTGGTCGAAATCGCCGCCAACGTCGCCGCCCGCAACGGCTACCGCACCGACGTCTACATCCGCCCGGTCGTTTACAAGAGCACCGAGATCGTCGGCCTCAGCATGGCCCGCCGCACCGAGGCCGGTATCGAGATCTTCCCCGACGACTTCTTCCTCTACGCCGTCCCGTTCGGCGACTACCTCGATGTCAGCAAGCCCATCCGTTGCTGTGTTTCCTCCTGGCAGCGCATCGATGACAACATGATCCCCGCCCGCGCCAAGGCCACCGGCCTGTACATCAACTCCGCTCTGGCCCGCACCGAGGCTGAAGAGAACGGCTACGACGAGGCCATCATGCTCACCGCCGCCGGCCACGTCAGCGAGGGCTCCGGCGAAAACCTCTTCATCGTCCGTGACGGCAGGCTAATCACCCCGTCGCGCTCCGAAAACATCCTCGAGGGCATCACCCGGGCCACCGTCATCCAGCTGGCCCGCGATGAAATGGGACTCGAAACCAGCGAACGCTCCATCGACCGCACCGAGTTGTACATCGCCGACGAGCTCTTCCTCTGCGGCACCGGCGCGCAGATTTCGGCCGTCTCCCACGTTGACCGCCGGACCGTCGGTTCCGGCGAAATTGGGCCGATAACCGCCGACCTCATGAAGCTATACTTTGACGTGGTAAAGGGCAGGCACCCCAAGTACGCCGATTGGTGCACCGGGGTCTACCCGGCCAGCGTGAATGCCGCGGTTCGCCAGACCTGATCCGGCGCCGCCGTACAGGAGGAATCGATCAGGGCAGGTCCAGTTCTCCGTCCCGTAACACGACTCGGGTCGCCCGCCGGTCCCGGTCGCTGCCGCCACCTCCGCTCCGCGCTCCCCCGCACATCCGTCGAGGGGCATCGGTCTGACGCCGGCCGACCGCCGATCCCGGGCGACTCCCCGCCGGAGCGCCGATGAAGCCGGCCGCCTCGCTCGACGAACTAGAAGCCCGGCTCGGCTATGTGTTCAACGACCGCGCGCTGCTCGTACGGGCGTTGGTCCATCGTTCGCTGGTCAATGAGTCCGACCTCAAGCCCACCGACTCCAACGAACGGCTCGAGTTCCTGGGTGACGCCGCGCTCGAGTTGGCCGCCACCACCCACCTCTACAAGCGCTATCCCGACCGTCTCGAAGGCGAACTGTCCGCCGCCCGCGCCGCCCTGGTGAACCTGCGCGCGCTGGCTCGCCGCGCCGAGGCCGTCGACCTCGCCGATTTCGTCAACACCGGCGCCGGCGACATCCTCCACGGCGGCCGTTCCCGCGGCACCGTGATCGGTCGCAGCTATGAGGCCGTCATCGGGGCCGTCTTCGTGG
>CAYYTN010000053.1:5256-8303 GCA_964474495.1 uncultured Chloroflexota bacterium | reverse complement strand
CGACGGCGGCCTGCCCGCCGTCGAGCGGTTCCTCGAGCCCTGGTTCGAGGAGTTCTACGCAAGCTACGAGTTCAGCCCCGAGGCCCTCGACAGCAAATCGCGCCTGCAACACGTCACCCAGGGCGCCGGCGGGCCGTCGCCCGCCTACCACCTCATCGAAACCTCCGGCCCCGACCACGCCCGGTTGTTCCGGGTCGAGGTCACCGCCGGCGGCGAGACCCTGGCCGTCGGCGAGGGCACCAGCGTCCAGCGCGCCGAATTGGACGCCGCCGGCCGCGCCCTGGCGGAGCTCGGCCGCGACGCGCCCGGCGACAACGATCGGGCGTCCGGCTAGATGTACCTGCGCGAACTTGAGATACATGGCTTCAAGAGCTTTGCCCGGAAGACGAAGCTCGAATTCGGCACCGGCGTCACCGCCGTCATCGGTCCCAACGGCACCGGCAAGAGCAACGTCGCCGACGCCATCCGCTGGGCCATGGGCGAACAGAGCATGCGCTCGCTACGCGGCAGCCGCACCGAGGACATCATCTTCGGCGGCAGCAGCGAGCGGTCCCGCTCCGGGATGGCCCATGTCACCGTCACCTTCGAGAACTCCGACAACTGGCTCCCGATTGACTTTGATGAAGTCAGCATCAGCCGCCGCGCCTACCGGTCCGGCGAAAACGAATATCGCCTCAACGGCTCCCGCGTCCGCCTCAAGGACATCCAGGACCTGCTGCGCTCCGGCGGCATCGCCCTCGGCGGCAGCATGGTCATCGGCCAGGGCGAAGTCGACGCCGCCCTCAGCCTCCGGCCCGAGCATCGCCGCCTGCTGCTCGAAGAGGGCGCCGGCGTCTCGCGCTACTACGCCCGCCGCGACGATGCCCGCCGGCGCCTCGACCGCACCGAGCGCAATCTCCAGCGCCTGGACGATCTGCATTCCGAACTGGGCCCCCGGCTCGAACTGCTCCGCGAACAGGCCGAAGTCGCCCGGCGCAGCGGCGAGCTGGCCGACGACCTTCAGGACAAATCCCGCGCCCTTCTGGCCCACCGGCTGGCGCTCGCCATCGGCGCTCGCGAGAACGCCGCCACCGCCCACGCCGAAGCGAAAGCCCGGCTGGAGGAATTCGAAGCCGGCGACGGCCCCGAAGAGTCGACCGTGGCCGACGAGCAGGTCGCCGCCGCTACCGCCGCCACCGCCGCCGCGGTCGCCGCCCACGAAGAGCTGCGCGTTCGCCTCAACGACCTCACCGCCGCCGCCCGCCTGGCCGAGCAGCGCGCCGAGTTCGAAGACCGCGCCCTGGCCGGCCTTGAAACCCGGCTCGCCGCCGCCGTCGAAGCCGGCACCGGGGCCGCCGCCGTCGTCGAGCAATTGCGGGCCGACGTCGCCGCACTCGAAACCGCCAGCGCCGAGCTCGAAGCCGAAGTCTCCGCGGCGGGTCCCGAGGAGGCGCCCGAAGAGAGCATCGACGAACTGGAAACCGCGGTCGCCGAGGCCCGCAAAGTCGCCACCGACCTCGCCGGCGAAATCACCCGCGTCCAGGAATCGCAGCGCGCCCTGACCGCCCGCCAGGCCGAGAACGACAACGACGCCGCCAACGCCGCCGAAGACGTGCAGACCTCCGCGGCGGCCGTCGTCACCCTGCAGGCCGCGGCAGTCGACGCCGAGCGCCGGGTCCACGACGCCGAGGCCCGCTCGGTCGAAGCCCGCACCGTCCGCGACCGCGCCGCCGCCCGCGTCCGCGCGACGCGGTCCGAACTCGAACGCGCCGGCGCCGACACCATCGAGCAACGCGCCGCTCTCGAAGCCATGCGCGCCGAAAGCCAGGCCGTCGCCACCGCCGGCGCCGAGTCCCTGGCCACCCGCCAGGGCATCCTGGCGCTCCTCGAGAACGCCGACCGGTTGCGCCTGCGCGGGCTTCTGCGGACCGGCCTGCTCAACATCCCCCCCGAGTTCGCCGCCGCCGTCGACGCCGCCCTCGGCGATCTCTTCCAGGATGTCGTCCTTGACCGCATCGAAGACCTCGGCGCCGCCATCGCTTTCCTGCGCGACCAGCCCGGTACCCGCGTCCGCTTCCGCCCGGCCGCCGGCATCACCGGCCCATCCGGGCGGCGCTGGCCGTTTGGCGGCGGCCCCCCCGAAGGCGACGGCATCGTCGGCACCCTCGATAACCTGATCCAGGTACAACCTGAATACGAAGAGGCCCTCACCCCGCTGCTGCAGGCCATCGTCGTCGTCGACGATCTCGACACCGCCATCGGCCTGCGCACCGGCGATCGCGACATCGGCGGCTATCAATTGGTCACCCGCGAAGGCGAGCTGGTCGACCGCGACGGCTCCGTGCTGGTCGGCCGCCGCGACGAAGACGACGGCACCGATTTCGCCGCCCGCGCCGCCGAGCTCGAATCCGCTATCACCGCCGCCGAGCCCCGGCTCGCCACCGCCGTCGAGACTGAGCGGATCGCCCGCGAATCCCTCGAAAGCGCCCTCGCCGAGGAGGAGCGCGCCGGCGAGGACCTGGAAGCCGCCATGCTCTTCGACGCCGGTTCCCGCTCCGGGCATCACAACGCCCAGGAAGAGCTAAACCTGGCCAATCGCCAGCAGGCGTTCTGGGAGGCCCTGGTCGTGCGTACGGGCGAAACCGCCGAAGACATCACCACCCGCCAGGAGCTGGCCCGGCACCGCCTGGCCGATTTCCAGACCCGCATCGCGCCCTGCCGCGAGGCCGTCGAAACCGCCGATGCCCGGCTCGCCACCGCCCGGGAGCTGGCCGGCGAATCCGGCATCGCCGAGCTTCGTTCCCGACTTGCGATCGAGCGCGAGCGCCTGGAGGGCACCCGCGTCCGCCTGCAGAACCAGCAGTCCCTGGCCGGATCCGCCGCCACCGATCAGGCCCGCGCCGAAGCCTTGGTCCAAGACCGCCTGCGCACCGCCGCCATGGACGGGGGCGCCACCCTGGCCGATCCGGCAACCGTCTATTTTTCCGCCGACACCAAAATTGGCCGGGACGTCACCATCGGCCCCAATGTGGTCTTCGGCCCCGGCGTAAATGTCGCGGACGGCGTCA
>CAYYTN010000053.1:0-5246 GCA_964474495.1 uncultured Chloroflexota bacterium | reverse complement strand
GACGCCGCCCGCGCCGAAGCCGAATCCTCCCAATCCGAATCCGCCGAAATCACCGAACGCCTCCCGGCCCTCGCCGAGGACGTCGAAGCCCGCCGCCGCGAGGCCTCCGAGCTTGAGATGGCGCGCCGCCAGGCCGACCTCCTGCGGCGCAGCCGCGACGTCGAACGCGGCGAGATCGACAACGCCGTCCGCGCCGCCGCCGACCGCACCGAATCCGCCGAGCAGCGCATCACCGACATCCGCGATCGCATCTTCCAGGAACTCGGCCTTAAAGACCTCGAACCGCAGCGCTACTCGCGACCGGTCGGTGAACTCGAAACCGAGATCGAACGCCTCCAACGCCTGGTCCACGAGATCGGCCCGGTGAACCCGCTCGCCCCCCAGCAGTTCGAGGACGAGAGCAACCAGTACCACACCCTCGGCGAAGAGATCGGCGACATGGAGCAGACGGTCACGGAGCTACGCAAGCTCACCCGCGAACTGGAGACCGCCGTCCAGGAAGAGTTCATGCGCACCTTCGACCTCATCCGCACCGAGTTCCGAAAGTACTTCCGAATCCTGTTCGGCGGCGGCGACGCCAGCATCGAGCTCACCGATCCCGAAGACCCGGCCACCTCCGGACTCGAAATCACCACGAAGCTGCCCGGCAAGCGCACCCAGCGACTCGAGGCGCTGTCCGGCGGCGAGCGCTCGTTGGTCTCGGTCGCGCTGCTCTTCGCCATGTTCAGCGCCCACCCCGGACCAATCTGCGTCCTTGACGAGGTTGACGCCGCGCTCGACGAAGCCAACACCGCCCGCTTCCGCCGCATCCTGCACGATTTCGCCCAGCGCACCCAATTCATCGTCATCACCCACAACCCCGGTACCATTGAAGAGGCCGATTCCATCCTCGGCGTATCGATGCCCGCCAACGGGGTGTCCGAGCTCGTCTCCGTCCGCATGAACGGTGTCGATGGCAACGGCGGCGCCGCCGAAGTCGAGGTCCCCAGCGCCGGTTAAATCACCATGGCTACCACCGTCGATCCCTCACCGTCCTGGCCGACCGCTACCAATCCGGTGGACTCCGCTTCACCCTGGGTCCCATCGAGTTCTACGCCTGCCGCCGCCGCGACGACGACTCCCCCGTGCTCGCCGCCGTCTTCAATCTTACCGAGCTCGAGCCGCCGGTAGTCGCCGAGGTCACCTCCGCCGCTGAGCGCTGGGCGCGCACCACCTTCGCCGGCTGGCGGCCCATCGAGATCCACCCGGTCTCCGAGACCCTCTACGTCGTCGTCGCCGACGACCCCGGCGGCCGCCTGACCGATGGCGGCGACGCCATCCGGCCCCACACCGCCGCCCGCGCCGTCAATCTCGGCGTCCAGGCCGCCCGCGCGGCCGAGTTCTTGCTGGCCGCCGGCATCGCCGTCCCGGCCATTCCCCCCGGCCTGGTGCGCGAGACCCTCGACGAAGGCCTTGTGATCCTTCACGCCTGGCTCCTGCCGGCCCTTTCCTGGCTGCTCCGGCTGGGCGCCTCCGCCGCCGCCCCCGCCGCCATTCCCGTTCCGCCCGAAACCGACGCCGGCGGTCCGCCCGCTCCCCGCACCGCCGTGTTTGCCGTCGCCACCCTCGTCCGCCGCCTCCTGGAAGGCTGGCCGCCGGAGCGCCGGGGAGGCGTCGCCCGGGCCGCCATCTCGCCCCAGCTTGAGCGTGTCCTGGCCCGCGCCACCGCCGACTCCGTCCCGCGCCGCCCGCCCGGCCTGCGCGAACTCGCCCGCGAACTGACCGACGCCGGTCCCGCCAACCGCCGCAACTTCGTTCCCGCCCCGCGCCTTCCCGTCCAGCGACGGCGTCGTCGCCTGCTCACCCGTCCCCGCCGCCTCCTGCCCACCCGGCCGGTCACCGAGGTCGGCCCGCCCCGGGTCAAGCCCTGGATGATCGCGCTCGTCGCCGCCTCCGGCATCATCGCCTTCCTGGTCCTTTTGCCGCGCATCGGCAATCCCCTCGAGCCGGTCGAAGACATCCTCATCGAGTTCCGCTCGGCCTTCTCCGACCCCGAGGAGCCCGACGCCGACAGCGCCTCCGCCGACCGCCTGCTGCTCGTCCCCGACTTCACCGGCCGGCAGCAGTCCGAGGTGCAGCTCGAGGCCTCCCGCCTGGACCTCGAACTCACCGTTGAGGAGGAGATCGCCCCCGACATCGCGCCCGGCTCGGTCATTCGCCAGGAACCTTCACCCGGGGCGCGGGTGCGCACCGGCGCCGCCCTGACCATCGTCGTCGGCCGCGGCGAAGCCGAGGCGTTCCTCATCGCCGTCCAGAACCGCACCGCCCTCGACGCCCGCGAGGCGCTCACCGAACTGGGCTTCGTGGTCGTCGAAGTGCCCGGCTACGACGAGAACCGCCCCGCCGGCATCGTCCTCAGCCAGTCGCCGGAGCCCGGGCAGGTTCTGCCCAAGGGCACCCAGGTCGTCATCGTGGTCAGCCGCGGCGCCCGCCGCCTGGCGATTCCCTCCGTCGTCGGCCTGCCCGAGGAAGACGCCTCCCGCATCATCACCGACCTGGGTCTCAACGTCGCCGCCGAGCCGGTCACCGACGCCCCGGTCATCCGCCAGCCCGGCGAAGTCGTCGCCCAGCAGCCCGGCGCCGGTTCCTCCGTCGAACCCGGCGCCACCGTCGTCCTGCGGATCTACACGCCCGCGGCGATCACGGTGCCGGATCTCACCGGACTCGACCTCGGCCAGGCGCTCCAGGCCATCGCCGCCGCCGGGCTCGCCCCCGGAATCGTCCAGCAGACCCCCGGGGAAGAGGATCAACCGCTCGTCGTGATCTCGCAGTCGCCCCCACCGGGCTCGCCGGCCGCCCGCAGCACCGTGGTCAATTTCCAGATCGGCCCCGGCTAGGTGGCGCGCGCTTCTCGGAATCCGCCGCCCGCGCGACTCCCGGCCCGGCTCCGCGGGTAACATGCGACGGTTCCGCACGGTTCTAGTCCTTGAAGGCCCACCGGCGCGCGGCCGCGCTCCGACCGGCGCTCGCCATCCAGAAATAGGAAGCTGCCCAATCGCCACACTCCCTTCGACGGACCTGAAACGCCCGGCGACCTCCCCGGCGCCACACCCGTTCAGCGCCTGATCGCCATGCCCGGAACCCGCCTCCGCACCCTGCTCGGCGCACTGGTGATCGCCGGTCTCCTGGCCGGATTCGTCCCGCCGGGCGCGGCCCACGCCCGCGTCTGCCTGCCCTCCCCCAACTTCGCCGTCGCCGGCGGCTGGTTCTTCTCCGAGACCGGCGGCGACACCGACCTCGGCTACGTCGTCCACGACGACGCGCAGGCCCGTTTTTGGGAGGCCTTCCAGGCCGAAGGCGGCGTCGCGGCGCTCGGCTATCCGGTCTCCGGGCGCTTCCAGTTCCGCGGCTTCACCACCCAGGCGTTCCAGAAGGCCATCCTGCAATGGGACCCGGCCCGCGACGGCGTCAACTACTTCAACACCCTCGACGAACTACAGGCCCTTGGGTTCGACGAATTCCTCTTCAGTTTTCGCCAGATACCGCTCCACGCCGCCCTGCCGGCCGACGCCGGACTCGACCCGCGCATCCCGGCGGAGTTTGAGCAGATCGAGCAGAACCACCTGGCGCTGCTGGATCCGTACCCGCTGTTTCGCGAAGTCTTCTCCGGCAGCGACTGGCGCGACCTCTACGGGCTGCCCATTTCTTTCCAGGACTTCGGCCCCTTCCAGACCGTCCGCACCCAACGGCAGGTCCTGCAGGTGTTCACCGTCGCCGGGCTTGGCGGCGCGGTCGGCACGGTTTCGGTCGCCAACTCCGGCGACATCGCCAAGGAGGCCGGTCTGGTCCCGGCCGCCGCCGCCGCGCCGATCGCCGCGCCGATCGATCTCGGCGGCGCCCCGGAATCGGTCGCCCTCGACGCCCTCGACGTGGCGCCCGGAGGCCAGGCCCTGATCCGCGTCACCGGCGTCAGCGGCGCCCTGACCGTCGCCTACGCCGGGCTCACCATTCCCGGTTTCTGCGTCGCCGGCGCCGACACGCTGCTCATTCCGGTTGACCGCACCACCCCGCCCGGCCCGGTGCCGGTGGCCATCGCCGTCGCCGGCGACCCTCCCGGCCGGGTCCTCAACACCGGCTTCACCGTCACTCCTTCCGAATTCGACTCCGCCGTCATCCAGTTGCCCGACCACCTGGTTTCGACGCTGGACCCGGCCACCATCGCCGCCGAGAACGCCACTCTCACCGCCGTCTTCGCCAACGTCTCCGCCCGTCGCATCTGGCGGGGGCGCTTTCTCTGGCCGGTGGTCGGTCCCATCTCCGCCGCCTTCGGTCAGGATCGGACCTACCAGCCCGGCGCGGTCCCCGGGTTTCACGGCGGACTCGATATCGCCGCGCCGGCCGGCACGGCGGTCAACGCCGCCCAGAACGGCGTCGTCGTCTTCGCGGAGTTCCTGCCCATCCACGGCAACACCGTCATCCTCGATCACGGCTGGGGCATATTCACCGCCTACTCCCACCTCTCCGCCATCGAAGTCGCCACCGGTGGGACGATCTTCGTCGGGCAGACCGTCGGCCTGGTCGGCAACACCGGCCGCTCCGTCGGCCCGCACCTGCACCTCGAAATCCGCGTCCACAACGTGCCTCTGGACCCCTTGCCCTGGATCGATTCCGACATCCTCGGCGGCTGATTCGCGCGCCGGTACCCGCTTTCGGCGGATATCATTCCCGGAATGTCCACCTCCGCCCGCACACTGGCCGCCCTCGAACTACCGGCGATCCTGGCCCGGGTCGCCGAGCACGCCGCCTTCTCGCTCAGCCGCGAGCAGATTCGCCGGCTCGTCCCGGCCACCGATCCGGACACCGTCCGCCGGCTGCTCAATGAAGTCAGCGAGGCCCGCGACGCCCTCGAGATCAACCCCGGCCTGACGGTCGGCGCCGTCCGTGACATCCGTTCGCGGTTGGAGGCCGCCCGGGTCGAATCGCGCCTCGACGCCGCCGATCTCCTGACCATCGCCGGCACCATCCGCGGCGCCGCCGGCCTGCGCACCGGGCTGGCCAACGTCAGCGAAGTCGCCCCGGCGCTGGCCGAATTTGCCCGCCAGATCGACCCCCTCCCCGACCTCGCCGCCGCCATCTCGCGCTGCATCGCCGACGACGGCGACATCCTCGACTCCGCCTCGCCGGCCCTCGCCCGCGTCCGCGCCGCGGGCCGCAAAGCCCAGCAGCGCCTGCACACCGGCATCGAGCGCGTCCTGCAAGCCGAGCGC
>CAYYTN010000052.1:0-12338 GCA_964474495.1 uncultured Chloroflexota bacterium | reverse complement strand
GGGCGGAAGTGCATCTTGCCGAAGGCGCGGCACTCGTAGCCGGCCGTAGCGAGCGAGCGCACAAACGTCCACGCACCCTCGGGCAGCGGGGTGGCGTTGCTGTAGGCGCCGTTGTTATGCGACCACTTGCCGGTCAGCAGCGTGGCCCGCGAGGGTACGCATTCCGGAGACTCAGCGTAGGCCCGGCGAAAGGTCACCCCGCCTTCGACCAGGCGATCCATGTGCGGCGTCTGGATGTGCGGGTTGCGGTGCGCGCCGAGGGCGTCCCAGCGCTGCTGGTCGGTCATTATCAGCAGGATGTTCGGTCGCGCCACGGCTTCTCCTTTGGAGCAGGTATTCGGGTGCGTCTCGCAGCTTGGCACAACGGAGGTTCGAGTGCGCGATCGCCGGGTAGTCCGGCGGCACGCAATCCTCAGAAGCCGCCTCGCCCCACCCTTCCAGCACCCGGACCGGGAATGTTGCAGACACCCGGTTTCGGCTGCCCTATCATTCCCGGAATTCCCTTCGGAGCAGAGTCGAAATCGTGACTGACCGCACCCGCAACTACCTGATTCTCGTGGCCAACCCGGCGTTCTTCGGGCTGGGGTTCAACCTGATGTCGCCGGTGACCATATTGCCGGTGTTCGTCAGCTTCCTGACCGACTCCAACGTCCTGATCGGCGCCATCAATCCGGTCGTGCGGATGGCCTGGGCGATCCCGCTGATCTACGGCGCGCGCTACTTTGAAGGGCACGTCTACAAGGCGAGGCGGATGTTCGCCATCACCACCGTCGGGCGAGTCCTGTTCATCGCCTTCGCGACCTACGTGATCGTCGCCGGCGGCCGCCCGGCGGCGCTGGTGCTGGCGCTGTTCTTCGTGGCGCTCTTCGTGCTGTGGGGGAGCGACGGCCTGACCTCGCCGGCGTGGGCGGAGATCTTCAGCAAGATCATCGACGCTCGCTCCCGGGGCCGCCTGATGGGGCTGGCCCAGACCATCGGCGGCGTTATGGCCGGAGTCGGCGTCTTCTTCGCGGCCCGGTTCCTGGATGCCAATCCCACTCCGGCCGGGTTCGCCACGCTGTTCATCGTCGCCGCGCTGGTGCTGATGGTTTCGCACGGGTTGTTCCTGCTCCTCCGGGAGCCGCCCTCGGAGCCGGCCCCGGCCGATCCCAAACCGATCTGGCGGGCGGGCGCGCGTATCCCGCGGCTGCTGCGCGAGGACCGCCACTTCGCCTGGCTCCTCGGGGCGCGGGTGCTGATCGGCTTCGGGATGACCTCGTTCGGGTTCTTCGCGGTCTTCGCCACCCGCGATTTCGACGTCGGCATCCGCGAGATCGGGATCTTCACTACGGTGCTGCTGGTCACCCAGACCGCCGCCAACCTCGGCAGCGGGTTCCTGAACGACCGCATCGGCCCGGTCCGCCTGGTCGCCGCCGGCGGGTCGATCGTGCTACTCGCCTCGCTGCTGGCCATCGCCACATCGACCGCGGTGGCCTTCTATCCGATCTTCCTCTGCGTGGGGCTGAGCCAGGCGGCGTTCGCCATCGCCGATTTCACCCTGATCTTCGACGCCTCGCCGACCGAGAAGATGACCACCTACCTGGCCGCCTACAACAGCACCATGGCCCCGCTGCTGGTGGTGGCCGCGCTGTCCGCCGGGCTGCTGGTGGACATGGTCGGCGGTTACCGGCCGATGTTTGTCGTCAGCGGCCTGTTCGCGCTGGTCGGGGTGGCGCTGTTGCTCCGGGTCGCCCGCCTCCCGGGACGGCCCGGGGGCTTCGACCTGAATCGCGCGCCCGCGGTCGAAGCGCCGGCTGAAGCGCCGCCTTCAGGCTAGTCGGACGGGCCTACTCGGCGGGCAGCGGGCGCTAGAATGATTCGCCGGGTTTCTCAGGAGGAATTCGCTTGCGGCGACGGGTTCCAGGCGGTTTTGGCGGGCGACTGCGTTTCCTGGCGGGCGTGCTGCTGGTGGCGAGCCTGAGCGCCTGCCTGACCAGCGCGCCGGACCCGAACGACGTGGTGATCGCGGCCGCGACGCCGGTCCCGCGCACGGCCACTCCGACCAGCACCCCGTCCCCACCGACACCGACCCCAACCAGCGCCCCGACCCCGGCTCCGAATCCGGAACTTGCCGCCGAGATCGCGCCGGCGGTGGTCCGGGTCACCGCCCAGCGACGGATCCTGGATCAGGCCACCGGCGTCGTGTCGCGCGGCAGCAAAACCGAATCCGGCTTCCTCATCAGTCCCGACGGGTACATCCTCACGACGTATCACGGGGTCGGCGGCGCCACCGAGATCGAGGTGGAGGTGCCGGACTTCGGAGTCCGGCCGGCCACCCTGGTCGGCGCCAGCCAGTGCAGCGACCTGGCCCTGTTGAAGATCGCGGACGGCAATTACCGCCATCTCAGGCTGAGCCAGGTCAAGGTGGCCCTCCGCGACACTATCTACGTGGCCGGGATTGAAGCCGGGTCGGGGGAGTTCGTCTTTGTGCCGGGGACGGTTAGAGGGGTGCTGGTGCAATACGCAAACGCATGGGCAATGCCGCACAACGTGATCCGCCACGACATCGACGCGTCGGACGGCGCCATCGGCGGGCCGGTCGTGGATGAACGGGGGCGGGTGGTCGGGATCAGCTATGCAGATGCCACCCTGCGCAGCGATGGTTTCGCCGTGGGCAGCCGGCATATCAACGATGTGCGGGCGGGTCTACGCGGCGGCAAGAACGTGACGTGGTTGGGTGCCCTGATGGCGGTCACTGAGGAGAATGCCCTTCGTGCCGGTCTGGAGATTCTGGCGATCGACGCCGGTTCGCCGGCCGACCTTATGGAATTCGAGATCGGCGATGTCATCCGGTACGTGAATCAAACCCAGATCAGCTACGACACGAACACCCGATCCTATTGCGAATTGCTGGAGCGGTACGACCTGGGCTACTCAATGTACTTCGAGATCCACCGGCCGTCCGCCGACGCCGAGTTCCGCGGCAGGATCAACCCGAACACCCTGGTTCCGCTGCGGATAGTGCCGTAGGAGACCCGGCGGCATGGCCGCGGCCGGCTCAACCGGTGGACAACGCTAGACTGACTCGCCGGGTTTCTCAGGAGGTTCCTGCTTGCCGCGACGGTTTTCGGGCGGTTTTCGCGGGTGGCGGCGACTCCTCGCCGACGGGCTGCTGGTGCTGATCCTGAGCGCCTGCCTCGCCAGCGAGCCGGACCCCGACGACGTGGTGATCGCGGCCGCGACGCCGGCGGCCGTTGCGGCTCCCGAGCCGGCTCCGCCCCCCGTTCCCACTCCGGCAGTTGAATCCGACGCCGGCACCGTTGCCATCACCGACGACACCGGCACCCTGCGTATCGAAGTCCCGGCCGCCTGGAGCGCCCGCACCGGCTCGGCGGCGTGGGAATGGCCGCGGATCGAAGCCTCGCCCGATCTGCTGAACTTCACCGACGGGCTGGCCGCCGACCCGCCGCGAGCCGGGGCCAGCGGTGTCGCCATCGAGGTCTATCGCCCGGCCGACTCGCCGGCCGGCTGCGAGGGCGAGCCGGCCGCCATCCTGCAACTCGGCGACAATCCGTTCTTCGCCTTTGCCGGCTACCGCTGCGCGACGTTCACGGTGTACCGCCGGCTGCATCTGGCCGCCGACCACCCGAACCTGGTGGTCAGCAGCACGATGATCTTCGACTCCCTCGCGCTTGAAATCGCGACCGGCGAAGTGAACGGCAGCCTGGAAATCCTCGCCGCGCCGGCGGCGCCCACCCCGCGTCCGGTCGCGGCCGCGCCCACCACCACCCCGACCCCGACCGCGACTCCCACCCCCCGGCCGCCAGAGACCCGGGAAGAATTCTTGAACGCGACGGTCGTCTTTATCGCGGTTGAGGCGGTGCGCGCCGATCGCACCAACGGCGCGATCACCGAGGGCTTCTACAACGGCTCCGGGACCTTCATCAGCCGGGACGGGCTGATCCTGACCGCCGCGCACGTGGTGGTCGGGGCCGGCGAGATTCGGGTACGGCTCCCCGGCGAAGCCGGCTGGCTGGACGCCGAACTGGTGGCGGCCAGCGAATGCCGCGACCTGGCTCTGATTGACGTACCGGGCGAGGACCACGCCTTCCTGCGTTTCGCCGAAGACGCGGGGCCGGTCGAGCAACCGGTCTACACCGCCGGCTACAACGACCTGACGGCCTTTCCGGAGATCCACGACGGCGCCCGCGCGGCGGAGTTGAGCTCGGCGGGGCTGCTGCACGGGGTGGCGGTGCGCCAGGCATTGCAGCACGACGCGGCGACGTTCCCCGGATTCAGCGGCGGGCCGGTGGTCAACGCGGATGGGCAGATCCTGGGCGTGTCGGTAGTCCGCGGCGACGATGTGAGTATCGCGATCCCGGTGTCGATCGCGGCGCCGGTGGTGGAAGGCATGCTGGCCGGCGGCGAGCGCGACTGGATCGGCGCGCGGACCCTGGCGACACCGGTGGAGGCGCCCCACCCGGGGATGCTGGTCGAGAGTGTCGAGGCCGGCGGCGCGGCGGCGGAAGTGGGGCTGGCGCCAGGCGACATCATCTTGCGGCTGGCCGGGATCGACCTGGCCACCGGCGGGTCGGCGCGGGAATACTGCGAGGTCCTGTACGACTACGGCAGCGCGGCCGAACTGCCGATCCGGGTCCTGCGGCCCGCCGAGGACCTGGTGTACGAGGGCGTGCTGAACCACTCCCCGATGATTCCGCTGGGGCGGCCATTTCGAAACAGCGTGCTGGTGCCGGCGGTGGATAACACGGGCACCTTCAGGCTCGAGGTGCCAGACTATCTCGACACGCTCACCTGGATCACCACTTTGAATCTGCCAGTGATCAACGCCTATCGCGACACCAGGGAATTTAACGAAGCTCTTGAGGGCGTTCCGGGCGACGCGCCCTTCGGCATCCAGATTATGCGGCCGCTGGTGATGGCCGGCGCGGACAGGCTGGAAGGGGAGGCCCTGGACGCCGATCTGGCCGTGCGGCTCGGCCGAATCGAGATACCCCCGGGTTGCACGCTGGTCGAGCGGCGGACCCGGCCCGCCGGCGTCGAGACCCGCCCCTGGATCGAGGACCGCTACGACTGCCAGGACGGCATGACCCTGCTGCACGCGACGACGGCGAGCACCACCGATCCGGCCCACTTCTTTGTGATGCGCGCCGCCGCGGTCACGGTAGAAGAAATCGCGCTCGTCGATGCCGTGCGCGAGAGCCTGCGGGTGATTCCGCCGGGCCTCGGCCCTTCCCGGCCCCTCGAATACCGGCCAATCGCCGGTGCGCAGGGCCAGGTGCGCTCCACCATCCCGACAGACTGGAGCTTCGAGAGCCGTCCGCTGACCGACATCACGTCGTTCACGGTCGTCTCCCCCAGGTACGGGCCGCTGGTCAGCGGCCTGACCGCCGATGCTCCCGACCCCGACGCCCCGGGCATCAGCATGATCGTCAATCGGTTCGCGGCCTTCACCGCCTTCACGCTCCGATCGACCCTGGCGGACTACACCCGGCAGAGAATTGACGCGAATCTTCATTTCACCGCGAACTGCGGTCTGCTCAGCGAGAGCGATGACCCAACGCTCGATGTGCTCGGCATCCAATACCGCATGGTCTAAGAGTGTCCGGGTGACCTGCGCGTGGAGTTCATCGCGGGCTTCACGCCGCTCCCCTACGAACGGTTCATCTCGCTCATCGTCGCCCGCCCGGCCGGGTTCGATAACACGCCCATCGACCGTTTCCTCGACAATCTTCACACCGTCCCGCAGCCCGACCCGATCACTGGCGATCTCCCCTATTTCAGCACCTTTGACGAGACCGGCACGCTGGCGATGCTGCTGCCGGCGGACGCGCCGCGCGCCGGCGCGCCGCTGCCGGACATGCTGGCCAGCCTGCTGGTCGGGCCCGACCTGGAGGGGCTGGCGGCGGCGGCCCTGGACCCGACCGTCATCGGCCCCAATGGGGTGGCGGTCTACGCCGAACCCGACCCGGCCCGCAGCGGCATCCTGTCGGCGCGCGTCCAGCGCCTGGCCGCGTACATGGACAGCCTCCCGATCCCGGCAAGTTGCCGGCTGGAGCGCTCCTCCACCCGCAGCGCCGGACTCGCCGTGTTGTACTGGCGCACCGATGCCTTCGAGTGTGACGGCGGGATCGTGCATGTCCGCTCAATTGGGCTGACCGACGACCCCTCGCCGCGACGGGTCCAGGTGCATTCCGTGATCCGCCCCGGGGAAGGGCGCAACCTGGTGCAGGCCGCACTGGATTCGCTGGAGGTCTATCTCGCCTGGCAGGACTTCGCCCCCGACCTGGCCGGCCATCTTGGCCTGTTCCCGGCGGTCGATGACAGCGGCTTGCTGCGGGCGCGGCTGCCCGGGGGCTGGCAGGTCGGCACGTCCCCCGACGGTGGCGGCGCCGCCCGGCTGGAGACTGCGACCGATCTGCCGGCGCTCACGGCGGCGGCCGCCGATTTCGGCACGCTGGAGTTCGGGGCCAGCGGTATCTCGATCCGGCTGGTGCCGCTGGATGACGACCCGGCGACGTTTGATCCCGACGATGCCGGCCGGCGCGACGCCCTGCTGGACGGCGTCGGCGCGGTGATCGGCTGCTTCAACGCCGACCGGCTCGAAATCGACGAACTGGCGCTGGCCGACCTGATCGTGTTGGAGAGCTTCTATTGCCCAAACGAGGGATTTCTCTACGCCGGCTACGCGCTGGTCATCACCGACCGCCCGTACCGCCTGGAGGTCTTCTTGAGCGGGCGTGGCGACGCCCAGTTCCAGTTGCTTTTCCAGGTACTTCGGACCGCGACGCTGCTGCCGCCGCCAGACTGAGCCGGCCGGCGCGGCTGCGGCGATCGAGCGCTTCGTACTATTCTTTCCGAATGAGCACCGACACCGAACCCCGCCCTACCCGACCGGTCCGCCGCGCCGACCGCGAGATCACCGACCGGGCCGCGATCGAGGAAATCCTGCGCCGCGCCGAGGTCTGCCGGGTGGCGATGATCGCCGACGGCGAGCCCTACGTGGTGCCGCTGAACTTCGGCTATCGCGACGGCAAGGCGTATTTCCACTCGTTCCCGCACGGGCGCAAGATCGACGCCATCCGCGCCGACGCGCGGGTGTGCTTTGAGGTCGATCTGGACCACCGGCTGATTACCGGAGAGATCGCCTGCGATTGGACCTTCGACTACACCAGCGTCATCGGCTTCGGCCGCGCCCGGGTCCTGGAAGACCCGGCCGAGAAACTGGCCGGGCTGACGGCGATCATGAACCACCTTGGTGACAAAGAGCCGATCTTCCGGGAGCGCGATGTGGACCGGGTGGCGGTGGTCGAGATTGAGTTCGAGCGGCTAACCGGAAAGCAGTCGCTGCACTAGCGCGAGGGGCCGGCCGGGCGGTGGGCGGGGGGTGAGCGAGTTTGCGAACGAGCCGCCGGCGGCCTACTCCCAGCGCCCCTGCCAGTTGGTCGACTCGGTCTGCGCGGTCACCGGCTCGGGAGCGGCGTCGCGGTCGAGCTTCGGGACGGTGGAGTGCATCGGGACGCCCTGTTTCACCAGTTCCTTCTGGAGGGCGGCGATGTCCACGTCCTGCACCCGGACCCCGGCGCTGATGGCCTGGGCCGCCGCCACGCCGGCCGCCTGGCCCATCTGCCAGCAGTTCGGCACCTCGCGCATGAAGGTGTGGGTGACCGGGTCGCAGCTCAGCAGCCGTCCCGCCGCCAGCAGGTTCTCGATGCCCTGCGGCACCAGCGTCCCGTAGGGGACGGAGACGTTGGGGTGGCGCGGGGTCGGCGGCGGGGAGAGGCCGATTTCGTCGTCGAATACCTTGCCGGCCTTCCAGTCGTCGGCGGTCATGGTGGCCGCGCCGATCAGCCGGCGGCTGTGGCGAGTGCCCATCTGCGGCGCCGTGCCGGAGACGTAGGCGCTGGCGAAGCCGGGCACGTTGCTCCGGTAGAAATCGATCATGTCCATCATCACCCGCCGCGATTTGATTTCGACGGCGGTCAAGTCTTCGACGCTCAGCGAGCTGTAGCCGGCGAAGCGCGGCCCCATGAAGAGGGCCTGGTCGGTGCGCGGCATCGGGTCGGGACGGGCGGTCGGGCCGGTCCGCCGGGCCCGCTCCATAACCTCGCGGTAGCCGTCCGGGTCGCTCTCCTTGAATTCGCGGTAGCGGTCCATGTCGACACCGCTCCACAGGAAGGCGACGTTCATGCGGTGGTGGATGTCGTCCTCGACGATGTCGGATTCCCAGCGCGCTCCGGCCAGGGCGAAGATGTCGCCGTCGCCGGTGGTGTCGATCACGACCTTTGCCAGGATCGCCTGCCGGCCCGACTTGCTCTCGAAGACGATTCCCTTTACTTCATTCCCTTCTTGCACGGTCGCCACCGCCCAGCCGTGCAGGACCAGGCTTGCGCCGCGGGCAAGCACTTCGTCCTGGTGGGCGATTTTGAGCATCTCGGCGTCGATGGTCGGCGACCAGGTGACGACGCCGTTGAAGGCGGCGGTGCGCTCCTTCCAGTAGGCCACCAGATCCGGGTCGTCGGAGCCCCAGAGCTGGCTTTCGGGGCCCAGCAGGGCCTCCGGCGGCATGCGGTCGAGCACGTCGCTGGCGAAACCGCCGATGACCTGCCGCCCGGACCAGTCGGACATCCGGTCGATCCACAGGCAGAAGCCGCCGGTGGCCATGCCGCCCAGGTGGCCGTAGCGCTCCAGCAGGATGGTGTCGGCGCCCAGGCGCGCGGCGGAAGCCGCCGCCGCCGCGCCGGCCGGGCCGCCCCCGCCCACCAGCACGTCGCAATTTCGAAAGACCGGGATGTCGCGCGCCGGTTCGCGGATGGTGTCTGTCTGCGTCTGCTGATCCATGACCCGTCTCCTGCCGGAAGTCGTCGTCTCCACCCGGTCAGTGTAAACGAGCCGGGCGCCATTCGAGGCGCGGACGGCCAACTAGAATCTGGCCCTGCCGCATTTCGCGGGACACGGCCGGGCGAATCCCGGCGAGAGGGCGCCGACGATGGAACTGGAAGGCAAAGTGGCGCTGGTGACCGGCGCGAGTCGCGGGATCGGCGCGGCGATCGCCGCCGGGTACGCCGCGGCCGGAACGCACGTGGCGCTGGCGGCGCGGGCCACCGGGCGATTGGAAACGGTGGCCGGCCAGATCCGGGCAAAGGGCGGTTCGTGCAGCATCCACTCACTCGATGTCACCGAGCACACGGCGGTGAACCGGACCGTGGACGCGATCGTCGCCGAGCACGGCCGGCTGGACATCCTCTGCAACAACGCCGGGGTGAGCACCGCGCCGGGCAATGCCGTGGACGTGCCGCCGGAGCGTTTCGCCGGGGTGTTCGCGGTGAACGTGATCGGCCTCTACGCCTGCTGCCACGCGGCGCTGCCGCACATGCTGGCCAACGGCTACGGCCGGATCGTGAATATCGGCTCCGGCTCGGCGTTCATGTGCAAGCCGGGTTCGTCGGCCTATTCGAGTTCCAAGGCAGCGGTGAACGCCATCACGGTGGCGCTGGCCGGTGAGGTCGGCGATGCCGACGTGCTGGTGAACGCGATGAGTCCGGGGTACATCCGGAGCGACATGAATCCGGCGGGTACCGACGAGCCGGAGGAGTCGGTGCCGACCGCGCTTTGGCTGGCCTCGCTGCCGGCCGGCGGCCCGACCGGGCGGTTCTTTCGGTTCATTGGCGAACTGCCGATATTGCCGCAGACCGAGATGGACTTCACTTCGGGCAAAGACTGAGGTCGCGAGTCCCCGGCTAGTATCTGTGCCTATTGCATAGGCGTGCGACCGGTCCGGCCAGCGTCGCCGGCGAGAGGGGGCCACCGATGGAACTGGAAGGCAAGGTCGCGCTGGTCACAGGCGCGAGTCGTGGGATCGGCGCGGCGATCGCGGCCGGGTATGCCGAAGCCGGCGCCCATGTGGCGCTGGCGGCGCGGGATACCGGGCGACTGGAAGCGGTGGCGGGCCAGATCGAGGCAAAGGGCGGATCGTGCGGCGTCTATCCGTTGGATGTCACCGAGCCCACCGCCGTGACTCGGACCATCGACGCGATCGTGGCCGAGCACGGCCGCCTGGACATCCTCTGCAACAACGCCGGGATCATCGACGCCGGCGAGGTGGTCGAGGTGCCGCCGGAGCGATTGGCCGCCGTCCTCGCGGTGAACGCGATCGGCCTCTACGCCGGCTGCCACGCGGCGCTGCCGCACATGCTGGCGGCGGGCTACGGCCGGATCGTCAACATGGGTTCCGGTTCGGCGTACACCTGCACTCCGGGGGAATCCGTCTACTCGGCTTCCAGGGCCGCCGTCCACGCGATGACGCTCTGCCTGGCCCGCGAAGTCCGGGCGTCGGGCGTCCTGGTCAACGCCATGAGCCCCGGCGACATCCGGACGGACATGAACCCGAACGCCGTCACCGAAGCAGTCGAGGCGGTCCCCACGGCTCTCTGGCTGGCGTCGCTGCCCGATGACGGCCCCAGCGGCCGGTTCTTCCGCTTCATGGGGGAAATCCCGATCGTGCCGGTCACCGACGTGGACTTCAGCGCCGGCCCCGACTAATCGCGGCGTTCCCGGGAAGCGCAACTCGCCTCGACAGCCGCCGCCCGGTGGTCTAGTTTCGACCCGTCGGGATCGCCGGGGAGCAACCGCCAGTGTCCGCTGTCGCCGCCTACATCAACCGCCTGCGCGGGTTCAGTCCCAACGCCCGCCTGCTACTGGCCCGCAGCCTGATCGCACCGCTCGGATTCGGCGTCTGGGGCGTGGTCTTCAACATCTACCTGCTGACCATCGAGGTCGACGGCGAGCCGCTCTTCGGCATCGATTTCATCTTCGTGCTGATCGCGGTCGACTGGCTGGTCCACGGCCTGGCGGCTTTTCCGGCGGGGCTGTTCAGCGATCGCTTCGGCCGCCGGACCAGCTTCCTCTTCGCGAGCATCCTGGCGGTCGCCGCCAGCCTGGCCAAGCTCTTCACCCTGGACCCGACGCTGCTGCTGATCCTGGCCGGCCTGACCGGGCTGGGTAGTTCGTTCCATGCGGTCACCAGCGGGCCGTTCCTGATCGAGAACTGCCGCCCCGAGGACCGCACCCACCTGTTCAGCGCCCAGACGACGTTCGGGCTGACCGCGGCGACGTTCGGCGCGCTGCTGGGCGGGGTGCTGCCGTCGGCGCTGGCGCTGCTGGGCGGGACCGACCTGGTCACGACCGCCCACGCCCGGGCCGCGCTGGTGCTGGCGATCCCGATCCTGCTGATCGGCCTGCTGCCGATCTACCTGATCCGCGAGCGCTGGGTCGAGTCGGAGGCCTACTCGCGCTACCCCTGGTACACGGCCTGGGCGCATAACCTGTCGAGCCTGCGCACGATCCTGAAGCTGTGCTCGGTGTCGGCGATCGCCGCGCTGGGAATCGGCGCGATCGTGCCGGTGTTCAATATCTACTTCTTTGACGCGTTCCAGATCGGCGAGGAGCAGGTGGGCTACATCTTCGCGATCAGTTCGCTGGCGGCGGCGGCCGGGATGGTGGTGGCGCCGTTCCTGGTGGAGCACTTGGGCCGGGTGCGCACGATCGTGCTGACCAAGCTGCTGTCGGTGCCATTCCTGGTGCTGGTGGCGCTGGCGCCGACGGTCTTCCTGGCGGCGGTGCCGTTCGTCTTCCGCGCCATCTTCAACGACATGGGCGGCCCGATCTACAGCCTGTTCTCGATGGAGCAGGTGCGCCCCGAGGAACGCGGCACGACGGCCGGCATGACCCACTCGGCCAGCGAGTTTCCGATGGGGATCACCGGGCTCATCATGGGCGGGGTGATGGCCCGCAATGTCGAATGGATGATCCCGTTCGTAGTCGCGGCGGTATTCACGGTGCTGGCCTACCTGGTGTTCCTGCGGCACTTCCGCCATGCCGAGGCGGGCGTGACGGCGGAGGCCCCGGCGGGGTCGGTGCCCGCGAAGGCGGCCTCGCCATGACGGCCCACGGCCGCTTTCTCCATCCGACCAGGTCGATCGGGACGGCGCGCCGGGCGCTGGCGGCGCTGGGCGTCGCGGTTCTACTGGCGGTCGCAACCGTCACCCCGGCGCTGGCGCACATCGGCGATCCGCTGGGCGCCGGGGTGCAAGGTTCCACGCTGATCGCGCTGCCGCTGGCGCTGGTGGCGGTGGTGGGGGTGCTGGCCGCGGCGGGCTACTTCATGTACACGGCCCATCGCGACCGCGATCTGCCAATCGACGAGACCCCGGCCGAGCCGCCCCCCTAGCGACGACTAGGCCCGGGTGATGTGGGTGTCCTTCTTGATCTCGGTGAGGTACTTGAAGCCGTAGCCGACCGCCCGGTCAACGCCGATGTGCGCGGACCAGATCAGCGCCGCC
>CAYYTN010000051.1:0-12349 GCA_964474495.1 uncultured Chloroflexota bacterium | reverse complement strand
AAGCGCATCGCCCCCTTCCGGCCGCGCGTGCAGACGCCCGAGGAACTGGGCGCCGGCGGCTGGCAGATGCAGCAGTACGACGTGGAGCGGGTCCAGGAATTCCGCAAGTGCATCGAGTGTTTCCTCTGCCAGGACGTCTGCCACGTGCTGCGCAACCACGGGATGCACGACGAATTCATCGGCCCCCGCTTCCTGATGTACGCCGCCTCGCTGGAGGCCCACCCCCTGGACGAGGGCGACCGGATCGGCGCGGTCCGCGAGGACTACGGCCTCGGGCTCTGCAACATCACCAAGTGCTGCGTGGACGTCTGCCCGGAGCACATCAACCTGACCGACAACGCGATTATCCCGCTCAAGGAACGCGCCGCCGACGATCACTGGGACCCGCTGGGGTTCATCTGGCGGATGGTGAACCGGGGCTGAGCCGGCCGGTTTTTCGCGGCGATTCCGTCCGATTTCGCGATTGCCTCATCGCGGCTAGATGCCCATCACGTCGATAAGTTCGCGCACCGGCCCGGCCCGGCCCTCGCGCTATCCGAATCCCCGAGATTCCTTTTGTAGCGTTTCCTTCGCTTCATCCGACCGACGCTCCCACGCACGTCCCAATCCATGGCCGCCGGAATATGCGCTGCAAATTTTCGGTATACTCCTAATTGCCCCCAAGTTTGCCGGGTAGGCCGGGGCTGGTTCCTGACGATCCGCCCCGGGGGGACGTACGGCCGGTTTGGCCGTGGGACAGGAACAGGCGGAACCCATGTTGGGTGGGACTACCGGACGGCTGACCGCCGTCGGCCTTGTAGCGATCCTGTGGCGGTGGCGCTGACTTCGGTCGCCACGGCCGCGGAGGCCGACTTCGCCGTAGACAATGGCTGGTTCTTCTCGCAGACCGGCCCCGGGGACGGCACCGGCTTCTCGGTGACCGACGCCGACGACGCCCCGTTCTTCACCAACTTCCAGGCGCTGGGCGGGGTGGACACCTTTGGCTACCCGGTATCCCGGCGCTTCGTCTACAAGGGTTTCACCAACCAGGCCTTTCAGAAGGCCATCTTGCAGTGGCAACCCGATTCGAACTCGATCAACTTCCTCAACGTCTACGATGAGCTTTCGGCACTTGGAAAGGACGATGAACTCGAAGCGACCAAGCTGACCCCACCCAGCCGTGACTGGTCGGGGGACGTGGGGCTGCCCTGGGACGACGTGGTGAATCGCCACCTGGCGGTACTGAACGAGAACACCGCCATACTGTCAGCCTTCCTCGCCGATTCCGCCTGGATGGACCACTACGGCCTGCCGATGGCCTATGAGGACCTGGGCGATGTCCGGGTGATGCGCGCGCAGCGGGCCGTCTTCCAGCAATGGATGATCGAGGTTCCGTGGGCGAGCGCCGGACAGGTGGTCATCGCCAACGGCGGCGATATCGCCAAGGAACTCGGGCTCGTCCCCGGGGCCGCCGGCCTCCCGCATTCGTCGGACACCACTCCTCCGCTGGTGACCGAGGCGCAGGAAGAGCCGTCGACGGCGACGCCGACGCTGGTCTACTCGCGCGACACGATTTCCTGCGCCCACGCCGGCGATCGGCTCGTCGAGAATGTTCCCATCGCCGACCTTGAGGACTTCATCATCCAGTTCGTGGTGGCGTCCGGAAACGGCATACCCGGGATCGATTTCCGGGGCACCTCTTCGAGTTGGGGCTATGTGTTGCTGGTCGGCACGTTCATCGCGGATGGGGAGCTAAAAGATCTGCGACTCTTGAAGCTATTTGGGACGACCCAGACGATTAATGTGTACTCCGGCGTCGTGCCCCTGACAGAGCCGTACCTGGTAACCATTCAGGTCCAGGGGTCGGTGATAGGTGTCTGGGTCAACGGCAACTGGGCCGGGGGATTCACCAACATCTCGGGTATCGGCACCGACCTGGGACTCGCGTGCATGAACTTCTCCAGTTCGCCTTCGGTCAACGTGGTCTTCCAGGACATCAACGTCTGGATTCCGTAGCACCGAAGCGCTGATCTCGCACTAGAGATCTGGCGCGGCCGCCCGGTTGGGCGGTCGCGCCAGATTCGATTCCTTCGGGCTAGATTCCCATCACGTCGATGAGCTCGCGGACTGAATCGGCGGAGTGCTTGAGACCGGCCAGCTCGTTCTCGGCCAGGTCCAGCTCAAGGATTTCCTCGACTCCACCGGCGCCGAGCTTGACCAGGACGCCGACGAAGGTGTCTTTGATGCCGTATTCGCCCTCCAGCATCACCGCGCAGGGGAACAGGCGCTTGCGGTCCATGAGGATGGCGTCGCACATCATCGTGACGGCCTCGCCGGGGGCCTCGAAGGCGCTGCCCTTCTTCAGTAGGGCGACGATCTCACCGCCTCCGCCGGCGGTGCGCTTGATGATCGCGTCCAGGCGGTCGGCGTCGATCAGTTCGGTCAGCGGGACGCCGGCGACGCTGGTGTAGCTCGGCACCGGGACCATCGTGTCCCCGTGTCCACCGAGCACGAACCCGGCTACGTCCTCCGGCGAAACGTCCAGCTCCCACGAGATGAAGGTGCGGTAGCGGGCGGTGTCGAGCAGCCCGCCCTGGCCGATCACCCGGCTGCGGGGGAACCCGGAGACCTTGTGCGCCAGCTGCGCCATGGCATCCATCGGGTTCGTCAGGATGATGAGCGTACAATCCGGCGACCGCTTCACCAGCTCCGCCGTCACCTGCTCCACGATCGCCTTGTTCTTGAGCAACAGGTCGTCGCGGGACATGCCGGGCTGGCGGGGGAATCCCGAGGTGATGACACAGATGTCGGAGCCCGCCGTCTCCTCGTAGCCGTCAGATCCGACGATGGACGGCGCATGCCCGCCCAACGTCAGGCCCTGATTCAGGTCAAGCGCCTTGCCGGCGGCAAAGCCCTCCACAATGTCCACCAGCACCACGTCGGCGTAACCGCGCTCGGCCAGTCGGCGCGCCGTCGAACCGCCCGTGGCTCCCGCTCCGACAACCGTCACTTTGGATCGCATCGGCTGACCCCTTCCAATCTTCGCCGGCCGCCCGATATTGAGCGGTCACCGGCGATATACACGGCGGGAAGGACCTTCCTCGCCGAATTGTTGACTCTTTTCAGGGCAAGGCCGGCCGCGGCTAGCCTCGCATTCGTTCCTTCAGCAGTCGCGCGACGTCGCCCGGGAAGTCGGCCACGGACACGCCGGCGGCGCGAAAGGCGTCGATCTTGGCCTGCGCGGTACCGGATCCGCCGGATACGATTGCCCCCGCGTGGCCCATGCGCTTCTCCGGCGGGGCCGCCCGCCCGGCCACGAAGGCGGCCACGGGCTTGGAAACATGGTCGGCGATGAAGTCGGCGCACTCCTCTTCGTCGCTGCCGCCGATCTCGCCGATGACCACGATCCCTTCGGTGTCCGGGTCGTCCTGGAACATCCGCACGCAGTCGATGAAATTGGTGCCGATCACCGGATCGCCGCCGATGCCGATGCAGGTCGACTGGCCGAGGCCCACGTCGGTGAGCGCCTGGACGACCTCGTAGGTCAGGGTACCGCTGCGGCTGACCAACCCTACCGGCCCGGAGATGTGGATCTGGCCGGGCAAGATGCCGACCTTCACACCGTCACCGGGGGTGATCAGGCCGGGACAGTTGGGCCCGATGAGGCGGACGCCGGCGGCGGCGGCGCGGTGATATACCGGGATTATGTCCAGTACCGGAATGCCCTCGGTGATGCAGACGATGAGGTCGATCCCGGCCGCGATCTGCTCGTCGACGGCGTCGGCGGCGGCGAAGGCCGGCACCAGCACCAGGCCGCAGTTCGGCTGCGTCTCGGCAACGGCTTCGGCGACCGTGTTGAACACCGGCACGCCGTGCTCCAACTGACCACCCCGCCCCGGCACCACCCCGCTCACGACCTTCGTGCCGTATTCGATCATCAGGTTGGTGTGGAAGGAGCCCTGGCGGCCGGTGATTCCCTGGACCAGCACCCGGGTGTCTCCGTCGATCAGGACGCTCATGCCGTCACCCCCGCCACCGCGGCCTTGACCGCGTCGACCATGTCGCGATGCGCCGCGATTCCGGCGTCTTCCAGGATTTGCAGTCCCTCTGCCTCGTTGGTGCCCACCAGCCGCACGACCAGCGGTACCGAGCGGGACAGTTGTTGCGTCGCCGCCACCACGCCTTTGGCGACATCGTCGCAGCGGGTGATCCCGCCGAAGATGTTGACCAGCACCAACTCCACCGCCGGGTCGGCCAGGATGATCTCCATGGCGGTGCGTACCTGGTCGGCGTCGGCGCCGCCGCCGACGTCCAGGAAATTCGCCGGCTCGCCGCCGTTCAACTGGATAACATCCAGCAGCGACATCGCCAGCCCGGCGCCGTTGACCATGCAGCCGATATTGCCGTCGAGCTTCACGTAGCTGATGCCGTTCTCGCGGGCCTCGCGCTCGGGACCGGTCTCCTCTTCAGGATTGCGCATTTCCACCAGATTCGGGTGCCGGAAGACAGCGCTGTCGTCGATGTTCACCTTCGCGTCAATCGCGCGTAGTTCACCGTCCGGGGTGACGATCAGCGGGTTGATCTCAGCCAGCGAGGCGTCCAGATCCACCACCGCCCGCACCAGTTTCCGGGCGATGTCGTCGAACTGGCGCACCTGGGGCCAGTCGAGCCCCAACTTGAAGCCCACCGCGCGCGCCTGGTGCGAGGCCAGCCCGGTTGCCGGATCGGCCGAGACCCGGATGATGGCCTCAGGATTCGTCTTCGCGATCTCCTCAATCTCCACGCCGCCCTCGGCGCTGGCCATCAGCAGGACCGATTGCGACTGGCGATCGACGATCGCCCCCAGGTAGATTTCGGTCGCGATATCCGAGGCCACCGCCACCAGCACCTTTTCAACGATGTAGTCACGCACGTCGAGGCCCAAGATTTGCTCCGCGGCGGCCTCGGCCGCGTCGGGGTCCGCGGCCAGTTTCACGCCGCCGGCTTTGCCGCGGCCGCCGGTGAGCACCTGCGCCTTCACCACCACCGGGGCATCAAGCTCAACCGCGATCGAGCGGGCCTCCCCGGGGGTCCGGGCCACCTTTGCGGCGGGCACCGGGATTCCCATCGCGGCAAAAAGATCACGCGCCTGGTATTCGTGGATTTTCATCGGGTCCTAACGGGCTACACGGCTAGTTGATAACACCTTGGCGCCACCGGTGGACCAATTTAGCCGAAAGGCCGGATCAATGCTCGCCGTCAGATCGCCCGGTGCGAACGAATCCGAAACCGCCGATCACCGGACCGCAAATTGTCGCGCGGGTTCCGCCCCCCGGTGGAGCTAGAATGCCCCATCGCCACCCCCGCCGCTGGCCACGCCGGCGCGCGTGAGTCCCACCCGCCAGAAGGAAGCCCCGGATGCCGACCATCGACTCGACTCCCGAACTCGTCGCCCAGGTCTACGAGCGCTCACGCCGCAACCTGGGTACCGTCCGCGAGCGCCTGCAACGGCCGTTGACCCTGGCGGAGAAGGTCGTCTTCGGCCACCTTGATGATGCCTCCGGACAGGACCTGGCGCCGGGCGCCTACCTGCGGTTGCGGCCCGACCGGGTCGCCCACCAGGACGCCACCGCGCAGATGGCCCTGCTGCAATTCATGCTGGCCGGCCGCGCCACCGCCGCCGTGCCGACCACGGTGCACTGCGATCACCTGATCCGCGCCCACTCCGGGGCCGAATCCGACCTGAACACCGCCCTCGACGAGAACGACGAGGTCTACGCCTTCCTCAAAGCGGTTTCCGCCCGCCATGGATTGGGATTCTGGGAACCGGGCGCGGGCATCATCCACCAGGTGATCCTGGAGAACTACGCCTTCCCCGGCGGGATGATGATCGGCACCGACAGCCACACCCCCAACGCCGGTGGGCTGGGAATGGTGGCGGTGGGCGTCGGCGGGGCCGACGCGGTGGATGCGATGGTCGATTTCCCGATCGAAATCCCGAACCCGGGAATCATCGGCGTGCGACTCACCGGCGAGTTGAGCGGTTGGACGGCCCCCAAGGACGTGATCCTGCGCGTCGCCGGCCTGCTGACCACCAAGGGCGGCACCAACCGCATCGTTGAATACTTCGGCCCGGGCGTGGAGCAGATCGCCTGCACGGGCCGGGCGACGATCACCAACATGGGCGCCGAACTCGGCGCCACTACCTCGATCTTCCCGTTTGACGGTCGGATGGCCGATTACCTCCGGGCCACCGGCCGCGAAGGACTGGCGGAGCTGGCCGAGGGCGCCGCCGATCTCCTCAGCGCCGACCCCGAAGTCGCCGCCGACCCGGGCAGCTACTACGAACGGGTCATCGAGATCGACCTGTCCACCCTGGAACCGCACGTCGTCGGGCCGCACACCCCCGACCTCGCCCGCCCGATATCTGAGTTCGCGGCCGAGGTCGAGCGCGAGGGTTACCCGGAGGACGTTTCCGCCGCGCTGATCGGCAGTTGCACCAACTCCTCCTACCAGGACCTCTCCCGGGCGGCCGACGTGGCCCGCCAGGCCGCCGCCGCCGGGATCCGCGCTAACAGCCGCTTCCTGGTGACCCCCGGCTCCGAAACCATCCGCGCCACCATCGAGCGCGATGGGCAACTCAAGGACCTGGAAGCGATCGGCGCCAGCGTCCTGGCCAATGCCTGCGGCCCCTGCATCGGCCAGTGGCGACGCGATGAGATCGCCGACGATGGTTCCGTGCCGAAAGACAACTCGATCATCACCTCCTTCAACCGCAACTTCCCGCGCCGCAACGACGGCAACGCCGGCACCCGGGCGTTCATATCGAGCCCCGAGACCGCGGTGGCCTTCGCCCTGGCCGGCCGGCTCACCTTCAACCCGCTGACCGACACGCTCGAAGACGCCGACGGCAAGCCGGTGAAGCTCGCCCCGCCGGCCCCGGCCGACGATATCCCGAGCGACGGCTTCATCGGCCGTGGCCACGGATACGTCGCCCCGCCGGACGACCCGGCCGCCGTCGACATGACCATCGCCGCCGGCAGCAAGCGGCTGGAGGCGCTGGAGGCGTTCGGCCCGCGCAGCGTGGACCAGTTCCAGGACATGGCCGTCCTGCTCAAGGCCCGCGGCCAATGCACCACCGATCACATCTCCCCGGCCGGGCCGTGGCTGCGATTCCGGGGGCACCTGAGCGAGATCAGCTCGAACATGTACACCGGAGCCAACAACGTTTTCGCCGACGAGCCCGGCACCGGATTCAACAGCATCACCGGGGAGACCGGCCAGACCCTCCCCGAAATCGCCCGCGCCTACCACGCCGCCGGGATCGAGTGGATCGCCATCGGCGACGAGAACTACGGCGAGGGCAGCAGCCGCGAACACGCCGCCATGTCGCCGCGCCACCTGGGCGGCGGGGCCGTGATCACCCGCAGCTTCGCTCGCATCGCCGAATCCAACCTGAAGAAGCAAGGCCTGCTGGCGCTTACCTTCGCCAAACCCGCCGACTATGACTTGATCCAGAAAGCCGATCGCGTCGAATTCGCCGACCTGGCCGACCTGGCGCCGGGACGGCCGCTGGCGGCCACGCTCAAGCACGCCGACGGCTCGGAGCACACGATCCGGCTCGATCACACCCTGAACTCCGAGCAAATCGACTGGTTCTGGGCCGGCTCGGCGTTGAACGTCATCCGCGCCGCCGGGGCCTAGCCGCCGCCAACCTCGAAAAGGGGACCGACCACCATGCGCGAAATCCTGCCCGGCATCTTCCACTGGACCATCGAATGGCCCGGTATCTTCCCGCTGGAGTCGTACTGGCTCAGGACGCCGGCGGGCGGCATCCTGGCGGACCCCATCGAGTGCGTGGACCTGGAGACGATCGCGGAAGCCGGCGACACCCTGGCCGTCGTCCTGACCAACGGCTGGCACGAGCGCTCGGCGTCCTTGTTCGCCCGCCGCACCGACGCGCCGATCTATCTCCCGGCCGGCCACGAGCACCTATTCGAGAATCTCACCGGATACCAGACCTACTCCGGCGGCGACACCCTGCCCGGCGACCTGCTGGCCATCGCCACCCCGGGACAACGCGCCGACGGCGGCGAGCAGGCCCTCCTGTCACCCCTGCACGGCGGCACGCTGATCGTGGGTGATTGCCTGGGAACGGCGGCCAAGTGGACCCCGTGGCCGGAACTGCCGCTGGGCGGTCATCCGCGCAATCACCCGGTCCCGGCCGAGACTCTGGCCCACCTGCTGGAGTACGAGTTTGAGAACCTGCTCCCGGGCCACGGCGATCCCATCGTCGGCGGCGCCCGCGCCGCGCTTCAGAAGCTGATCGAGTCCGGCGTCAGCACCAGCCCGCCGGATTCGTATGGCTCCTAGCCGCCCGGCAGAGCCGGACAGCGCCCGGTCTCTCCGCGGATACTTGCAGGGGACCCCAACCCGTGCGTGAGATTCTGCCCGGCGTTTTCCACTGGACCGTCGATTGGCCCGGCTACTTCCCGCTCGAGTCCTACTGGTTGTTCCCCGAAGGTGGCAGCGTCATCGTCGACCCGGTCGACTCGGCCGGATTGATGCCGCTGGAGGGCGCGGCGCCGGTCGTGGCCGTCGTCGTCACCAGCCGCTGGCACGAGCGTTCGGCCCGGCTGCTGGCGATACGCACGGGCGCGCCCCTCTACGTACCGGCGGCCGACGTGGACAATTTCGAAGATATCGATGAGTGCGAAACGTATGTAGCCGGCGACATCCTTCCCGGAGACCTGCTGGCCATCTCCACCGCCGGCGGCGAATGGAGCGCCGGCGAGCACGCCCTGCTGTCACCGCTGCATGGGGGAACGCTGTTGGTGGCGGACTGCCTGGGCACAACCGCCAAGTGGACTCCCTGGGACATGGCGCTCGGCGGTCATCCGCACTTCCACCCGCACCCGTCAACGAGCCTGGCCCACCTGCTCGACCACGAATTCGAGAACCTGCTCCCCGGCCACGGCAGGCCAATCCTGGGCGGGGCGCGCGAGGCCCTCCGGGAACTTATCGACTCGGGTGTGAGCACCGCCCCGCCGGCGGCGCTGGACTAGGCCCCGACGCGGGCTACGGGTCGGAGGCGGATTCGCCCGCGGGACCTATTCGCCGTCCTCGAAGATCCACTGGTCAATAGCCCGCTCGGAAATGACGAGTTCGCTTTCGTCGAAGTAGATGGCCATCTCGGCGGCGGCGGTTTCAGGGGCATCGGAGGCGTGGACCAGGTTGCGCAGACCGGCCTGGCCGAAATCGCCCCGGATGGTGCCCGCCTCGGCCTCCGGCGGCCGGGTGGCGCCGACCATCTTGCGGACCGCGGCGATCGCCTCGGGGCCTTCCAGCACCATCGCGATCACCGGGCCGGAGGTCAGGTGCTTGACCAGGTCCTCGTAAAAGAACTTGCCCTTGTGCACTCCGTAGTGCTCCTCTGCCTGGGCCGTGGTCGGTTGCAGCAATTTGAGCGCCAGGAATCGATATCCCCGCCGGTCGAATCGCGCCAGAATCTCGCCGGCCAGGCCGCGCTGCAGCGCGTCCGGCTTTAGCAGGACAAAAGTCTTCTCCACTGTTCTATTTACTCCTCTACCGGATCCAAAAGATGCCATTTGTCGTCAAGGATGCGCGCCACGCCGGTCCGCAGCCCGCCGATGTTGGCGTCGGGCGCCGCGAAGACCAGCACTTCCCACTCCCCGGCCCGAAACCCGACGCACTGGACCTTGTCGGTCTGCCACCATATCTGGCTCAGCTGCCCCAGATTCAGGTCTTCGATGCCCTTTTCGAGGCTTCCCGTCAGCGCGGCCAGCAGTGGAAAGGCAATCGCGCCCCCCGACTCGTCGTTCCAGCGGCCGCGGGGAAGCTCCCCGAGTCGCCACACGACCGCGCCGCTGACGTCGCCCACTCCCAGCAGGGCGTCGATCAATTCGTCGCGGGATTCCTCGCGCTCGCTCATTCGGAGGTCCGTCGGACCGCCCGGAAGTAGGCCTCCGAGGCGAGTTGCGGCCGCCGATTGCGCATGTAGTGGTCCCCGAGCAGTTGCCAGATCTCAACCGGGAAACCGTCGATCCCGTCGAGTTCTTCGATGGTGGCGACGACGTCGCCGAGGTCTTCGCCGGACAGCCGTTCGGCCAGGGTATCGATCACGGAGTCCCAGCCGCCGATCCGGGCCATGCCGATGAGGGCGGCGCGGCCGTCATCGTCGGGCGGATCGGGCTCGGGCGCGGCGGTCGCGGCTTCGAGATCGATGGCCTCGGCTTCGGGTTCGGTCGTCGCGACCTCCGGCTCGGGTTCAGGCGTCACCGCCTCGGCTTCGGGTTCGGGCTCAACGGCCTCGGCTTCGGGTTCGGTCGTCGCCGCCGCTGGTTCCGGTCCGGCCGACGTGGGTTCGACCACCGATTCGGGCGCGGCGACCGCTTCCGCCGCCTCATCAGATGGCTCATCCAGGTCACCCGGCGCCCCGGCTACGCCTTCCGCCGGCATTCCGACAGATTCTCCGGCCTCTTCCTCAACCGGTACGCCGCCGTGCCGATCGTCGGTTTCGGCCGGCTCCGCTTCGACGGACGGACTCTCGCTCACCGGGACGGCGGGTTCGCCACGGTCCGGACCGGCCGCCGGCCACCCGGCGGAGAAGGCCACTCCCGCGCCGGGTGCGCCTTGTCCCGGTTCCTCCCAGTCCTCCGCCACCACCTCGGCGTCCCCCATCGCCACCGCTTCTTCATCGCCGCTCTCTCCGCTCTCGTCGGAGTCGTCGTCTTCGCCCACCTTCGCCTCGCCCGCCTCGATCTCGTCGCCGTCATCCGCCGCCACATCGCCGGCGGCGATCACGTCGTCCTCCGTCGCTACGACCTCTGCTGGATCGGACCGGGTTTCCGCAGCCTCGCCGGTGGCATCGGCATCCGTGTCAATCACCGGGGTGAAGATGCCCTCTTCGCCGGCTACCGCGCCGTCATCTGCTCCCTCGGTCACCCCGTCATCATCGGCGACCGCGATTGCTTCCACCGCCGACTCGTCAACATACGGCGGTGGCTCCGGGACCGAGGGCGCCGGCGGCAGGCTCATCCGGCTGAGCGTTGCTTTGGCATACAACTCGGCGGCGATAGTGAACTCGGGGTCCAGTTGGCCGGCCTGCTCCAGCATCTCGACGCCGTGGGCGGTGCGCCCCTGCTCGGCCAGGATGTGCGCCATCATCAGGGTCGCCCGCAGGCAACGGGGGTTGTGGTCCAGCACCGTCCGGCACTCCGGGCGCGCCTCTTCGTAGCGGGCCTGCTGCCAGAGGGCCTCGGCCAGCCCGACGCGCAGATCGACCCGCGAGGAATCGCGGGCCAGCGCGGCGCGGAGTTCGCGTTCGGCCAGATCGGGCCAGCCGTGGGCCAGGTAGCTGAGGCCCAGCGCGGCGGAGTCGCGCGGGAGCATGGTGACCGAATCGGCGAAGGCTTTGCGGACGCCGGCGTGCCCCGGTTCGATGCTGGCGGCGCGTCCGATCAGCGCATGACTCTGGTGGAGATCGCCGCTTGCCTCGGCAAGGCGCGCGCTGACCAGCATGGCATCGACATTTAGCAGGTCGGCGCTCAGCACCGTCGCCGCGTCGGCGGCGGCCCCGCCTTCGTCGCCGAGTTCCAGCAGCACCTGCGCCCGCAGCGTCCGCGCCCGCAGATGCCCGGGGAAGGTGCGCAGCAGGTGATCGACCAGGTGCAGACCGCGGGCGGCTTCGCCGGCCGTCAGCGCCGCGTCGGCGGCCGCCAGGACTTCAGCGGGCAACATCGGTGGCGCCCCCTCCCGCTCCGCGCTCGAGGACCCGGTACGGTCCGCTGATGTCGTTGACCGGCCCGACCAGCGCCAGGTGGGCCCAGCCGGGAGCGAAGATCCGTTCCGCCACCCGGCGGATGTCGCCGGGCGTCACCGCATCGATTCGCGCGACCGCCTGCTCCGGGGTCATCCGCTCGGTTTCGAGCAACTCCTCACGCGCGAACCACGAGGCGACATTGAGGCTGTCTTCCATGCCCAGGATCAGCCCGCCCTTCACGTACTCCCGGGCGCGCCGCAACTCCGGTTCCGGGAGGTCCGCCTCCGCCGGCCCGCGGCACGTCGCCAGGATGGTCTCCAGCGCCGGTTCCAGCGCCGGACCCGCGACGGCGCCGCCGACCGCGAACGAGCCGGTATCGCGAAACTGCGTCAGACCGCCACCGATGTCGTATGCCAGCGCGCGTTCCTCCCGGATTTCGGCGAACAACCGCGAACCCATGCCTTCGACGAGAACGGCGCTCAGCAGATCCAACGCGAAACGGTCGGGATCGTCGTGGCCGAACGTCCTTCCGCCGACGACGAAGTTTACCTGCATCCCCTGCTGCCGATCCCGAGCCACCCGCTGTTTGCGTCCGTCCGCCGGCGTCGC
>CAYYTN010000050.1:270-12444 GCA_964474495.1 uncultured Chloroflexota bacterium | reverse complement strand
AACCGAATCTGGGTGCGGGAGCATGGGGCTGGATTGCGCAGATCTACTTGTGGATCCACATCCTGTTCGGCTGGATGGTTACCTCGTTGGGCGTTCTGGCGTTTTCGGGGCTGGTCCGGCAGAAGTAGGCGATACGAGCGGAGAGAAACCGGCGGGTGGATACCTATAATCGCGGCGCGGGGACAGATGGGTGGAAGAGGCCCTTTTGGTGGAAGTCTTTTAGAGAAAGCAGGCAGCGGATGGTAGGGGAGAAGTACAAAAGCCGCGCGCGGACGACCACCGACGCCGATATCCGCATGATCATCGGCGCCGCCGCCTGCGATCATCCGAATCACACCGATGCCGTCTTCACCGCCGATCACCCGATCTTTCGCGAGCCCTGCACCCCCGGCGTGCTGGTCCTGTCGATGGCCGATGGCTTCTTTATCGACGCCATGTCGATGGACATGCGCCTGCCGCTCTCCTACGGCTACGACCGGGTGCGCTTCCTGAAACCGGTCTACCCGGGCGATACCCTGCGGGCCGACCTGGAGGTCGTGGGCAAGCGGGTGAAGAACGACGACTGGGGCATCGTGGACGTGCAACTCGAGGTGCTGAACCAGGACGACGTGCTGGTGGCGGTGCTGGTGCACAAGTTGCTGGTGCTCCGCGAAGGTTCCAGCATCGAGGCGCCCAACTACTCCTACGCGGAGGGCGGATGACGAGCGCCGCCGCGACGGCGGCGCTCGTGGGTCGGGGGGTGGCGTTGGCAACCCGCCGGGCTACTACCCTTTGGCCGCCACTACCCGCTATTGCAGGCAGGGCGGTCTTACCCGGACCGCGGATCACGAGCGCGGCCGCCGCCGCCCAACCACCCATGGGGCATTGCCGTCCCGGCGTTGCCCCATCAGTCGCCCTACGCGTAGTAGTGCCCCGGGTGCAACATCCGACGAGTCCGGGCAAAATTGGCGGACGAATCAGGACATGCAGAAACGGATGGTGACCAATGCCCGGCGCGGAGATTCCAAAGGGGGCGCTTGACGGGATAAAGGTGTTGAGTTTCGCCCAGCTCGCCGCGGGGCCGGTGGGGGTGCAGTTGCTGGCCGACGCCGGCGCCGAGGTCATCAAGATCGAGCGGCCGCGGACCGGCTCCTACGAACGCAGCTGGGCCGGGGCCAACCTGTTCCTCAACGGCGAGAGCATGTTCGCGCTGGCGCTGAATCGCAACCAGCGCGACCTGACCGTCAACATGAAGGACCCGCGCGGCATGGAGATCATCCAGAAGCTGCTGCCCGACATCGACGTGCTGGTCGAGAACTTCCGTCCCGGGGTCATGGCGCGGCTGGGGCTGGACTACGCGAGCGTCAAGGAGGTGAACCCGGGGATCATCTACTGCTCGGCCACCGGCTACGGCGCCGAGGGGCCGTATCGCGACCGCGCCGGGCAGGACCTGATCCTGCAGGGCGAGACCGGCATGGCGGCGGGCACCGGGCGGAAGTCCGATCCGCCGACGCCTACCGGCACGGCGATTATCGACATCCACTGCGGCGCCCTGCTGGCCTACGGCGTCATGACCGCGCTGTTCCACCGCGAGCGCACCGGCGAGGGTCAACTGCTGGAGACCAGCCTGATCGAAGCCGCGATCCACATGCAGGTCGAACCGGTCACCTGCACCATCAACGGTGGCAACATGCGCGAGCGCAGCGAGACCGGCATGGCCAGCACCTTCCACGAGGCCCCCTACGGCATCTACGAGACCGCCGACGGCTGGATCGTGATCTCGATAACCACGCTGGAGAAACTTGCCGAGGTGTTGGAACTGCCGGAGTTGGCCGAGTTCACCGTCGAGGACGCCTTCGAGCGGCCCGACGACATCAAGCCCGTCATCGAGGCGGCGACGCGCAAACAGACCACTGCCGAGTGGACCGAGCACTTCGAGCGCAACGACATGTGGTTCGGGATCGTGCGCGGCTACGACGAGATCGAAGACCACCCGCAGGTGAAGGAGTTGGGGATCATCCGCACGATCGAGCACCCGACCGCCGGCCCGGTGAAGGTGCTGAGTCACCCGGTGCGCTTCGGCGGGACCCCGGCGACGTACCGCCGGCCGCCGCCGCGGCTGGGCGAGCACACCGGCGAGATCCTGCGCTCCTTGGGGTACGAGGAAACGGCCATCCGCGCCCTGCGGGTCGAGGGAGTCGTGTAGGGGGCAAGTTGAGCGGCGGGTTCGGATCGGCACCCGGCAGGGAGCGAGATGAGTAGACAGGGATCGGGGCGCCGACCGCGACCGAAGCGCAAACCGCGGCCGCCACGCCGGCCGAATCGCGGCAGCGAACCCCGGGCGGCGGGCGGTCCCGGGCGGAGGCAAATGCTGCTGGCGGCGGGCCTCGCACTGGGCACGGCGGCGGTGGTCCGCGTGGTGAGGGTGTGGGGGGCGCCGGCGAAGGCGCCGGTGACGCGGCTGCGGTTGGAGGTCAAGGCCGGCCAAGACATCGAGAGCCTGGCTTTCAGTCCCGATGGAAACTGGGTGGCGACGGCCGGGCGGCAGCAACTGGTGCGAGTGCTGGATACCCGGACCGGCGCGGAGCGGGTTGCCGTCTGGTTCAACCGCGAAACCCGGTTGGTGGCGTTCAGCCCCGACGGAAGCCTGGTCGCGGTCGCGGGCGATGAGTCGGCGGTGCTGGTCGATGCCGCGACCGGTGCGGTGGTAAGGGGACTTGCCGGCTTCGTGGAAAGGTCGACCGAAGCCATGGCCTTCAGTCCGGACGGATCGATGTTTGCGGTGGTGGGGCGCTCCTCGGCGCCTGCCCTGGGCCAGGCCGTGCTTGCGCGAATCTGGTCGGTGGACACCGGAAAATTGTTGCGGAGGCAGTCCGGACCCATCGACTCTTATGAGCGGGTAGTTGGAGTGGACTTCAGTGCCGATAGCGCGCTGCTGGCGACGGCGACCTCCGGCGGCACTGTGAATCTTTGGAGCGCAGAGAGCGGCGATCTGCTGAGGACCCTGGCAGTCGCCCCCTGGCTGCATTGCATGGCGCTGCGCCCGGATGGCCGGGTAATCGCGCTAGGGACGCGGGAAAGAGGAGTTGTGCTGCTGGACCTCTCGACGGGCTCGGAGGTGCGGAGATACTCGGGCCTGCGGGGTCCGACCACCGTTGCCTTCGGCCCGGGTGACCGGACGGTGGCGGCCTCCTTCCCGGCCGGGACCACGCAAATATGGGAGGTGACCACCGGAGACGAGATCGCCAACCTGGACAGCGACACCTACTCCCCGATGACGTTCGCCTTCAGCCCCGATGGACGGCTGCTGGCGACAGGCGATCGTACTGGAACCCTGCGGGTGTGGGATTGGCTGGAAGGTGGTGGATAATGGCCGCAGGGGATACCAGAGGAATGAGAGCTTGATATGGAACTGACGGAGCTTGGTTCGACCGGGTTGCTGGTGTCGCGGCTGTGTTTTGGGACGGGCCTGCTGGGCAGGTTGGAACACGATTACTCGGACGGCCGGGGTGGCCAGTTGCTCCGCTATGCCCATGACCGCGGCGTGAACTTCTGGGACACCGCCCACAACTACGGCACCCACCGCCACGTGCGCGCCGGGCTGAGCGGCCTGGACCGCAGCGGGATCATCATCAATACCAAGACGGACAAAAAGAGCAAGGCCGACGGCAAGGCGGAGATCGACAGCGCGCTGGACGAAATGGGCGTCGACTACGTCGACTCGATGATGTTGCATGCCGTAAGAGACCGGGCCGACTTCGAGTCGCGGCGCGGCTGCCTGGAAGCGCTGCTGGAGGCGAAGGCTGACGGCCGCGTGCGCCACGTCGGCGCGACGACCCACGTCTACACCGGCGAGGTCCTGGAGACGCTGATCGAAGCGCCGGAGATCGAGGTCGTGCTGTCGCACCTGAACAAGGCCGGCCAGGGCCTCGAAGGCGGCAGCCTGGAGGACCACATGGCCCTGCTGCAGCGGGTGCACGAATCCGGCAAGGGCCTGATGATCATGAAGATCCTGGACCAGGCGCGAAGCCCGGCCGACGAGGTTGAGGAGTGGATCCGCTGGGGATTCGATTTCCCGCACGCCGATTCCGTGAACCTGGGCCTGAACACCGAGGACGAGATCGACATGGCGGTGGCGCTGGTGGCGCCGGTACCGGTCGGTTGAGCGGCGGCTGAAACGGATGCCGGAACGGGTCGCGCCGTAGCGGGCGGCTCAGCCCGAGTGGATCGCGCTGCCGGGGAAGGTGAAGGAGAACCCGTACCAGCGGGTGAACAGCTGCAAGGGGCGCTCGGGATCGACGCGCTGTTCGGCGGCGTCCTGGAACACCCCGTTAGTGTAGGTCAGGCCGTTGTCGAAGTGCAGATGGTCGCCGTGCCCGTGGGCTTCGGTGGCGTCGGTGTAGAAGGCCGCCGGCACCCGGCTGACCGGGTCCAGGACCACCACCACGTTCCGCGCGCCCAGCCGGCCGAGTACGAAGCCACTGGCGGCGCGGAGGGCGTCCAGCGGGAAATACATCGATTCGTCGGCGGTCCAGATGCCGAGTCCCAGTTCCATCCGCGGGCGGCGGGTGTCCTCTTCGCCGAGGGTGTTGACGAAGAACGGCATCAGCTGGCGCGGGCCTTCGTCGCGCATCATCGAGGGACCCTGGTCGAGCTGCATCGAGCGGCCGGAGATCGCGATGCGGGCCTCCGGCCAGGCGTCCAGCGCGGCGGCGGCGGTGGTCTGGTGGAGGTTGGCGACCGGCACCCGCCGGCCCGCCAGTTCACCGTGCAGGCACTCGCCGGTGATGTGGTCCCAGTAGGAGCCGGTCGCGTAGTCGGCCAGCAGCGCCAGCCCGTTGTACAGGCCCCGGCAGGCGAAGACCTGGCGCTTGCCGTCGATGACGGGCGTCCAACTGACGCCGGTGTTGCAGGGGGCTCAGAAGCTGACCATCCAGGGCTCGCCGGCGGTCTCGCCCTGGGCTACGTGGTGGTAGGCGAGTTGCCGCACGACGAAGGCGAGCGGAGCGGGCTTGTCGTCGTCGCGGTTCGAGTTGGCGGGCCGGCGCTCGGTGATCACCAGCTCGGTGTCCGGGGGGATTTCGTTGGCTTCCAGTACGCCGCGGAGCGGGCGCTCGTCGGCAGCCTCCACGTTAAACGGCGGGAAGTCGTCGGTGGCCGACAGGTGCGCCCGGCTCGGATCGAAGCTCTGGACGGCGTCTGATAGGGACATGTTTGGGCCGGCGGCTCGCGGTGCTTGAACGGGGCGGTTGAGTCTAGCTTTCCGGTCCGGCGCGGACCACGGCGTTTGCGGCGGCGTGGAGTCTGAGCCGTCGGTGACGCTAGAGTGTCGGAACGACTCAGCACGACCCGGGAGCATGAACTTGGACTACGACGGGACCATGAAGGCGCTGCCGCCGCAGTTTCAGCAGAACTTCAAGACGCTGGAGACGCGCTACGTGGAGGAGGTGCTGGAGGAGGTGACGCCGGAGGACGCGCAGGCGGTGGCGCGGTACCTGGTTTGCATGAAATGGGTGGCCGGGCTGGCGAACAGCCGCGAGGGTTTCCTGCGCGATCCGCAGGCGAAGAATCCTACCGGGATGGCGGCGGCGCTGGGCAACCGGGCGGCCACCTACGACGGGCTGGCGGAGGCGGTGGAGTCGGTAGGCGGGTCGGAGGCGCTGGCGGATGCCGGGCGGCAGGTCGGGGCGGCGCTACGCGAATTGGGCGACGTGGATCGAAAGGTGATTTCGGACATCAACCTCAGCGTGCTGGACAAGATGCGCCAGGAGCGCGAGGCGATGTACGCGGCGGCGACGGTCAGCCTGGGCGAATCCGCCCGCGGCCTCATCGAAGCCGCCAGCGAGTTCTACGTGCCGGGGGTAGTCCAGACGCTCTTAGCAGCGGTGGAATAGGGGCCAGTCTCCCCCGGGGTCACGGTTGCCGGGGTCGTTCGAGGTCCACGAAGACTCCGTAGTGGTCAGACGGGACGATGCCAGAGCTATCGGTGGGGACGTTGCCGAAAAGACCTGAGTCCAGGGTGCGTGATTCTATGTCCGCCTCGCCTTCCTGCAGATAGATCCGGTCGTACCGCCCGGGACTTGGACCAGTCTGTCTGCCGGTGAGGTGAGGATTCCCAAGGGTGTCCAGGGTGATCGGAGCTACCCCACCGCGGGAGGCATGGCCCTCGTGGGCGAGGTCACGCCAGAGGGTGGTGTGGTCGTCGATTGGACATTCACCCAACAAGTACCGGGCCACGCGAGAGTCGGCGTCGGCGTTGAAGTCGCCGCAGAGGACATCGTGGTCGCAAGGGAGTTCGCCGATCAGGTCGCGGACGATGCTGACGATGTGCTGCCGACGATTCGCTGAGTGCTCCCAGTCTAGATGGATGTTAGTGACGCCCAGCGACCTGCCCTGCCAATCGACGATGACGCGGAGGGCCCAGTTGTTGGCGGTGTCCCTTCCGTTCTCCCAGTTGACCTGATGGTCCTCGAACGGGAGCTTGCTCAGGAAGGCGAGACCTTCCGGCCGTTCCCCGTCGGCGGGTTCCGCCGGGTATTCCCGGTGCAGGGCGTGGGGGTAGTCCGTCTGCGCACGGAAGAAATCGACGAGGGATTGGGTGTCCGTGGCCCGCGTGGGAGCCTCCTGCATGGCCACGATGTCGGTATCCAGAACGGCCCACTCGTCCACGAGCGAAGCCAGGCGTCGGCTCCAATCGACGGTCGAATTCCAAACGTTGTAGCTTGCGATACGCATGGGTTTGCGACTAGCGCCGCGAGCGTCACAAATCAGAATCAGGTCGCCCGGATCAGATCAGGCGAGACATCCTTTTACATAAACCCCGGCGCGGGGGAGAAATTGATCTCGAGGCCCTGGGCGAGGAGGGCGGCTTCGCCGCCGTGGCGTTCGACCATGGCGCGTTGGTCGGCGAAGGCCTGCTCGTTGACGGCTTCGGGATCGCAGACTTTGCGGAGTTCGGCTTCGAGTCGAGCGATGATCGCGGCGTAGTCGGTATCGCCAGCGCCCGCGCCGGACCCGGCGTCATGCCCGCCAGCTGAACCAGCGTCACCCCCGCCGGCGGTCCCGGCGGGAAGCTCCCGGGCGGGACGGTCGGGATGATCCACGTACTGCCCCAGGTCGTTTAGCTCCGACGGGTCCTCCAGCAGGTCGAAAAGGTTCGGCGGGTACTTGCCGCCGGCGTAGTAGACCAGCTTGTAGCGGTCGTCCTTCACCATGTAGTTGCCCACGGTCGAGAACAGCGCGTGGTACTCGGCGAAGGCGATGCGGTCGGGCGATTCCTCGCCGCGGGCGATCGGCCACAGCGAGGTCCCGGGCAGGGATGCGTCTTCGTCTTCCAGCGGCACGCCGACGCAGTCGAGGATGGACGGGAAGCAATCGATCAGGCTGACGTTCTGGTCCGAGACCTGCCCGGCCGGGATGTCCGGCCCGGCGACGATGAAGGGCACGCCGGCCGAATCTTCATACATGCAGGACTTGCCCCACAGGCCGTAGCTCCCGGCCATCTCGCCGTGATCGGAGGTGTAGATGATGCGGGTGTTGCGGGTCTGGCCGGACTCTTCCAGCGCGGCGAGCACGCGGCCGATCTGGTTGTCCAGGAACGAGATCATGCCGAAGTAGGCCGACACCGCGTTGCGCACCACGGCCTCGTCAATCGGCGCGCCGTCCAGCGCGTAGCGCCACTCGCGGACGTCGTCCCAGAAGGGATGGTCGGGCCAGTCGTCGCGGTCCCACTGGTGCGGCAGCGGGACCGAGTCGTTGGGGTACATGGACTTGAACTCTTCGGGGACGATGAACGGGAAATGGGGGTAGGCGAAGGAGACGAAGAGCGCCCAGGGCTTCTCTTCGGCGAGGCCTTCTTTGTTGAGCCAGCTCACCGCCTCGTCGCCGACGGCGGTATCGAAGCGCGTGTAGGGGCATTCGCCGGCGCCGGCCTCGAGGACGTTGTTGACCATGAACTTCAGCGGCTCGGTGTGCCAGCGCATGCAGCCGAAGATGTCGCCCTTGCCGTCGAGCACGTTCAGCGAGACCCGCGAGTCGGCCAGGCCGTTGTCGTCGGAGTCCTTGCGGTAGTGCAGCTTGCCGATGGATGTGACCTGGTGGCCGGCGTTGCCCAGGCGATGCCCCCAGGAGGGTGCCTCGTGGCCGATGTAGGGATGGCCGTTGTCCCAGTGGCCGGTCTCGTGGACGTAGCGCCCGGTGAGGAAGTTGGCCCGCGAGGGCACGCAGATCGGGTTGTTGCAGTAGCCGGAATCGAAGCGCATCCCGGACTCGGCCAGGCGGTCGATGTTGGGCGTCTGGACCTGCGGGTGGCCGTAGCAGCCGGACATGCGGCGGGTGTGCTCGTCGGACATGATGACAAGCGCGTTCATGGGCTTGGTGGGCATTTTGGCTCCCCGGTGGGTGGCGTTGGACGCGGGTCAAAGGGCTCGACGGTCGGTAAAACAGGGTAGCGGTTTTGGGGGACCGGCCGCGCGGCGGACGGCGGTCGGAGCGGGGGTGGGGGAGTTGCTATTATCGGGCGTGGCCGGCGCCATCGGGGGATGCGCGAAGACACCCGGCCGGGACGCGGATACCACTTGAACTCGGGGGAGTTGACGATGGCGGCAGTCGGACAGACGCAGAGGCGACGCAGGTTCAGTTTCGGGCGCCGCGGCGGGTTGGCGGGCTACTTCTTCGTGGCGCCGTCGTTGCTGTTCCTGACAATCTTCGTGATCCTGCCGATCTTCGCGGCCTTCTACTACAGCCTGACCGACTACGACCTGATGTCGTCGCCGGAGTTCGCCGGCTGGAAGAACTACAAGAAGCTGTTCGATGACGACCGCTTCGCCCACTCGCTGACCAACACCCTGCTGTTCGCGTTCGGGACGGTGCCGTCGGGAGTGGTCACGTCGCTGTTGCTGGCGATGTTGATCAACCGCAGCATTCGCGGTATCTACATGTTCCGCGCCTTCTTCTATTTACCGGTGGTGAGTTCGTTCGTGTCGGTGGCGTTGATCTGGTTGTGGATGTACGAGCCGCAATTCGGGCTGCTGAACGAAATCTTCGAGGCGCTGGGGCTGCCGCGACTGAAGTGGATGCGGGACGTGGACACGTCGATGCTGTCGATCATCATCATGAGTGTCTGGAAGAACATGGGCCTCAACATGGTGATCTACCTGGCGGGCCTGCAGGGGATCCCGCCGCACCTCTACGAGGCCGCCGAAATCGACGGGACGGGCGCGGTCGCCAAGTTCCGCCACATCACCGTGCCGCTGCTGGCGCCGACGACGTTTTTCGTGGTGATCGTGTACTTCATCGGCGCGCTGCAGATGTTCGTGCAGGTGTGGGTGATGACCGGGGACTCGTCGGTGGACCAGGGCTCGAAGGGCGGTCCGCTGGACAGCACGCTGACCGTCGTGGTCCTGCTGTTCGTGAACGCGTTCGAATACCTGAAGATGGGCTACGGGGCGGCGATCTCGGTGGTCGGGTTCCTGATGATCGCGGTGATCACGGTGGTTAACGCCCGGGTGCTGAACTACGACGTGGGCTACTAGGCGGCACAGTACCCGCAGCTCCGTCCGGGACATGTTTTGATGCCCGTCGGGCGGGCTGAACTACGGCAGCGGACTGAGATCCCAACCCGCACGCAGGTCGAGCCACCTGCCAATTCAGAAAAGACAGCCTGCGGCTGGCTAGACCTGCCCGCCGGCGCCGAGGAAGTCCTCCGGCGGCGGCGTGGAATGGAACGTCGGCCCGCGGGCGATGACGGCTTCGTCGCCGCCGAGTTCGTCGATGAGGGCGTGCTGATCGGCGAAGGCGCGGTCGTTCACCGCGTCCGGGTCGCAGATCTTGCGCAGCTCGGCATCGAGGCGGGCGACGGTGGCGGCGTGAGCCGGGTCGCGGCCCAGGTCGTGGCGCTCGGCCGGATCGACCAACAGGTCGAAGAGCTGCGGCGGGTACTGCGCGCCGGAGTAGTAGACGTACTTGTAGCGCTCGTCCTTGACCATGAAGTTGCCGGTGGGCGACTGGGCGGCGTGGTACTCGCTGAAGACGATCCGCTCCGGCGACTCCTCGCCGCGGGCGATCGGCCAAAGCGACGTCCCCGGCAGGTCGGCGTCCGATTCGGCCAGCGCGGCGCCGAGTCCGTCGCAGACCGTGGGGAAGATATCCACCCAGGAGACGTTTTCGTCGCGGGTCTCGCCCTGGGGCAGATCGGGCCCGGCGGCGATCAGCGGCACGGCGACCGAGTCCTCGTACATGCACATCTTCCCCCACAGTCCGTGCCCGCCCAGCATCTCGCCGTGGTCGGAGGTGTAGATGATGCGAGTCGAGTCGGTGAGGCCGGCTTCGTCCAGCGCGTCGAGCACCCGGCCGAGCTTGTCGTCCAGGAACGAAACCAGCCCGTAGTAGGTGGCGACGGCGTTGCGGATGACATCCTCGGGCAGGTCTTCCTCGACCGGGAAGCGCCAGGGGCGGGTCTCGTTCCAGTAGGGATGGTCGGGCCAGTCCCGCATCTTGAAGTTGATCGGCATATCCACCGAGCCCGGCGGGTACATGTCCAGCCACTTCTGCGGCACCTGGAACGGCGGGTGCGGCGAGCCGAACGAGGCCAGCAGGCACCAGGGTTTGTCGTGAGTGGCCGCCTCGTTCTTGAGCCAGCTTTCGGCTTCGGTGGCGACGGCGCGGTCGAAGCGCGTGTAGGAGCACTCGCCGGCGCCGGCGTTGTTGACTTCGTCCAGGTAGCCGTTGCTCGGCTGGATGTTCCAGCGCATGCTCAGCCAGTAGGCGCCGCGGCCGTCGACGACGTTCATCGCCAGGCGCGAGTCGGGCATGCCGTTGTCGTCGTCCAGGTACCGGTAGTGCAGCTTACCGATGGTGGTGAATTGGTGGCCCTGCTCGGCGAGGCGATGGCCGAAGCTCTGGCACTCGGCGCCGGAGTAGGGCATGGAGTTGTCCCAGTTGCCGGTGTCGTGGGTGTAGCGCCCGGTGATGAAGTTGGCCCGCGAGGGCACGCAGATCGGGTTGTTGACGTAGGCGTTGTCGAAGCGCACCCCGCGGGCGGCGAGGCGGTCCAGGTTCGGGGTCTCGACCACCGGATGGCCGTAGCAGCCGGTCATGCGGCGGGTGTGCTCGTCGGACATCAGGATGAGCAGGTTCATCGGTTTGGTCGGCATGGGGGGCTCCCTGGTCTGGGTACGACGATTCAGCTTGTCGGCGTCACGATTGGGCTACGCGTCGTCCTGGAAGGAGGTCGGCGGGCGGGTCCAGTTGACCTTCTTGCCCTCGGCCAGCACGGCCTCCTCGCCGCCGTGGGAGTCGATCAACGCGCGCTGCGACGCGAAGGCCGCTTCGTTCACCGCCTCCGGGTCGCAGATCTTGCGCAGTTCGGCTTCCAGGCGGGCGCGAATGTCGGCGCTCGCCGGATCGCGCCCCAGGTCGTTCAACTCGGTCGGGTCCTCCTGCAGATCGAACAGCTCCGGCGGGTACTCGTCGCCGGCGTAGTAGACGAACTTGTAGCGCTCGTCCTTGATCATGTAGTTGCCGGTGGGCGAGCCGCTGGCGTGGTACTCGCTGAAGACGATCCGGCCCGGTATCTCGTCGCCCTTCGCGATGTCCCACAGCGAGACCCCGGGCAGGTCGGCGTCCTCGTCCTCCAGGGCAACGCCGACGCAGTCGAGGGCGGTCGGGAAGAGGTCGACGAAGGAGACGTTGGTCGTGCGGACCTGGCCGGCCGGGATATCGGGGCCGGCGGCGATCAGCGGCACGCCGGCGGAGTCTTCGTACATGCAGGACTTGCCCCACAGTCCGTAGCTGCCGCCGATCTCGCCGTGGTCCGAGGTGTAGATGATGCGGGTGGAATCGGTCAGCCCGGCTTCGTCCAGGGAATCGAGCACCCGGCCGAGCTGGGCGTCCATGAAGGTGATCAGGCCGTAGTAGGCGGCCAGCGTCCTTCGTACGTCCTCTTCCGAAAAGTTCTCCTCCTGCCCGGAACGCAGCGGCCGGACGTAGTCCCAATACGGGTGGGCGGTCCAGTCCTGCTGGCGCCACTTGAGCGGCAGTTCGACCGACTCCGGCGGGTAGAGGTTGAAATACTCGGCGGGCACGACGAAGGGAAAGTGCGGCGTGACGAAGGAGGAGAACAGCGCCCAGGGCTTGTCGAAGCCGGGGGCGTCTTCTTTGAGCCAGCGGACGGTCTCGTCGCCGACGGCGCGGTCG
>CAYYTN010000050.1:0-260 GCA_964474495.1 uncultured Chloroflexota bacterium | reverse complement strand
AGCGGATGTACTCGGTGTCGCCGGCGCCGGAGTTGGCGATGTTCAGCGGGACGGCTTCGCCGCGGGTCAGCCGCCAGCGCATCGAGCCGAAGTAGTCACCGGTGCCGAACATGACGTTCATCGACACCCGCGAGTCGGCCAGGCCGTTGGGATCTTCGTCGAAGCGGTAGTGCAATTTGCCGACCGAGGTGACCTGGTGACCTTCCGCGCCCAGGCGGTGGCCCCACGAGGCGGCCTCGGTGCCGATGTAGGGATGGGAG
>CAYYTN010000049.1:7872-12489 GCA_964474495.1 uncultured Chloroflexota bacterium | reverse complement strand
CGCTCCACCCGCGCCGGCCGCCCCGCCGCCGACGGCCTCGCGCACATCCGCCACCGCTCCACGCGCGCCGGCCGCGCCGCCGCCGACGGCCTCGCTCACGTCCGCCACGGGCCCGGTTCCGGCCGCTTCGTCGGTGTCCACCGCGGATTCCGCCCCGACCGCCGCCTCGGCGACGTCGGCCGGGATCAAGCCCTGAGCGCGGTAGAAGGGATCGGGCCGCAGGTACCAGTCGCCGATGACATCGCCGTAGCCGAAGAAGGACACCAGGGCTCGGGCGCGCCGTCCCAAAAGGACGCCCAGCGAGAGGGTCAGGTAGCCCCCGGCCGAGGCCCCGGCCACGGCCAGCCGTTCCCCATCAAAGCCAAACCGTTCGGCGCCGGCCCCTTGCACCCAGGCGGCCGCGTCGGTGACGTCGGTCAGTATCTCGGGCAGCTTCGTTTCGGGGGCCAGGCGATAGTCGGCCGAGACCACCGCGAAGCCGGCCCGGGTCAGTTCCTCGCGCAGCAACTCGGGCACGTCGGCGCGCCCGCCCATGATCAACGCCCCGCCGTGGAGCCACAGCAGCACCGGCGCCCCGGGCTCGCGGGCCGGGTAGACATCCAGCGCGATCGCGCCGCCGTCGACCGTCTTGTAGACCACCGATTCCATCACCGTGCCAAGCTACCCCGAACCGGCCATCCCGCCAACCACTCGGCCACTCACCGCTCGAACCCCGTTGCCAATCCCGAACCGCCTGTCCCGCCCCGCACCGCTGAGAGTTAGTCGCCGGTCCCGCGGGCCGCGTCCTCGTCATCCTTCCGGCCCCTCACCGCTCGAAGTTCGTCGCCAACTCGGAGAACTGCCACGGCCCCGCCCCGCAGCCCCCTTGGATTCGCTCGATCCGCAGGGTCGTGGTGGTCGGCATTTCCAGGATCACCGTCAATCCGGCCGGCTCGCCGAACTTCAGCACCAGGCCTTCGTAGCAGTAGACCGCGCCCGGCACCACGTCGGCGAAGGCGCGATTCACCGTCCCCGACCCGACCGGCATGAAGAAGTACATCCCCCAGTCGAGGCCGCTGGCGGCGGTCGATTCGCCTACCGAGAACACCGACCAATCCGGGGAGAGGTTGTCGCGGACCAGCGCCAGGTGCGGGTCCTCCGGGTACGTGTAGACCGTCCCCTTCGCCATCCAGACTCCCTGCGCGGTGCCCGGTTCGTCCTGCTCGACCTCGCCGCAGATCGGCTCGACGGTCCGGGCCTCGCTGCCGTCGTGCATGCCCAGGCGCGCCAGCAATCCGTCCCGAACCTCTGGCGTGAAGTAATCCAGCGGGCAGGCGATGTGCAGCGAGCGGTCCGGCCAGCGATCCGGATTGGCATAGGGGAGCGGTGGGGTGCGCAGGTCGTAGACGCCCAGGTCCAGGGCGTTGGCGTAGACGTTCCCGCCGGCGGTGCCGAACTCCTCGCCGGCTTCCACCTTGATGGAGAGTCCGCGTTTCGTGCAGTTCCGGAAATCGCCGGAGCCGGTGATGGAGTACTCGTCGCACTGGTCGAAATCGGTCCCGACCTCGGCCAGGATCCGCTCCGACAGCCCTGACAGGTGGATGAAGAACGCCTGCACCTCCTGGCAGGGCGAGAAGAAGACAGTGAAGTCGGTCAGCGGCGGGTCGTTCGACAGCGCCTCCTGGAACGTCACTTCGGTGACCCAGACTTCGCCGGGCGTGAACACCGGCACCTCCACCGTGCCCCGGTACCAGTCGTTCATGTCGATCCGGTTGATGTGGAAGTAGACGTGATCGGTCGGGAAGGTGTGCCCCGGTGGGCCCAGGTTGCCGAGCGGGACGAGTCCCATGAAGTCGTCCAGCGCCACCGGGGAGTAGTCGAACAGGGCCATTTCGGTCCCGCAGGGGCCGGGGCCGTCGGGTACCTGAGTCGGCGTCGCGGTTGGGACCGGGGTGGCGGTCGGCTCGGGCTCCGGCTCCGGCTCCGGTGTCGGCGTGGGCGTTGGCTCCGGCCCGGCCGTCGGCGTCTCCCGAGCCTCATCGTCATGGTCCTCGACGAGCGGAACCTCGATCGCCGACGCCTCCTGGGTGGCCACCAACGGCGGCAGGTCCAGGATGTCCATCCCCTCCGGAACCGGCGTCAGCGTGGGCGGAATCTGTACCCGGGGCACCGGCGTACCGGCCGTACTTTCATCAGTTGGGGCGGATGCCGTCGCCCTTTGCGGCGCTTCAGTTGCGACCTTAGTCGCCGTCGCCGGCTCCGATCCGGCGCAGCCCGCCGCCAGCAGCGCCACCGCCGTTGTCAAAACCAACCTGCGCAGCCGCACCCACGTCCCCGCGCTCATCCCACTAGCCCGCCTGGCGACCGATAACGAAGGCCCCGGCTGGGATCAGTCCCAGGGCTCGCGGCCATCGGTGCGCTCCGGCCAGCGGGTGATCACGACCTTGGGATCGGTGAAGAACTGGACCGCATCCATCCCCTGTCCGTGCATCGTGCCGAAGAACGACAGCTTGCGTCCGCCGAACGGGAAGAACGCCATCGGCGCCGCGAGCCCGATGTTCACCCCGACGTTGCCGATGTTGACCCGCTGCGCGAATTCCCGCGCCAGGCCGCCGTGGCTGGTGTAGATGGAAGCCGCGTTGCCAAACGGGTCGTTGTCGATCGCGGCGATCGCCTCATCCAGCGAGTCCATGCGGATCAGGGTGACCACCGGGCCGAAGATCTCGTCCTTCGCGACCTCCATGTCCAGGGTTACGTCTTCGAGAATGGTCGGGCCGACCCAGTAGCCGTCCGGGTAGCCGTCCACCTTGACGCCACGACCGTCCACGACTGTGGTGGCGCCGGCTTCAACGGCCCGGTCGATGTAGCCGGTGATGCGTTCCTGGGCCGCCCGCGAGATCACCGGTCCCACGCCGGTCGCCGGGTCCAGGCCATCGCCGACCTTGAGTTCCAGGGTGGCGCTCACCAGCCGTTCCTTAAACTCCTCGTAGACATCGCCGATGACCACGATGTTCGATCCGGCCAGGCAGCGTTCGCCGGCGCAGCCGAAGATGGAACCCATCATGTTGCGCGCCGTGGCGTCGAGCACCGCATCCGGCAGCACCACCAGGTAGTTCTTGGCCCCGCCCTGGCACTGGGCGCGCTTGCCCGCCGCGGTGGCGGTTCTGTAGACGTGCTGGGCAACCGGCGTGGAGCCGACGAACGAGACCCCCCTCACGTCGGGGTGCTGGCAGAGCCGCTCCCCGACCTCCCGCGATCCGTGGACCAGGTTAAGGACCCCGGGCGGGAAGCCGGCTTCCAGCGCCAGGCGCATCAGCTCGCGCTGGCTTATCGGGGCCTGGCTGGAAGGCTTGATCACGTACGTGTTGCCGGTGGCCACCGCGTAGGGCGCGAACCAGAAGGGAACCATGCTGGGGAAATTGAACGGCGCTATGTGGGCGAACACGCCCAGCGGCTCACGGATCAACGTTTCGTCGATACCGGGCGCCACGTCCGCGGAGAAGTCGCCCATCTGCAGCGAGGGGATGCCGGCCGCCAACTCCACGTTCTCCAGCGTCCGGATGACCTCGCCGCGCGACTCGCTCAGCGTCTTGCCGTTCTCGATCGTGCAGATGCGCGACAGATCCTCGAAGTTGTCCTGTATCAGCCCGTGCAGCTTGAAGAAGATGCGGGAGCGATTGACCGCCGGGACCGCGCGCCATTCCAAAAAAGCCGCCTGTGCCGCCGCGACCGCCGCGTCGACCTCGGCGATCGTCGACCGCGGCAACGTGGCGATCAATTCCCCCGTGGCTGGGTTCGTGATCGGGGTTGATTCCGTCGCTTTTGACGGCGTCCATTCGCCGCCAATCAGGTTGGGGAGGGGCTGGTCGGGAGAGGTGTCGTCGAGGATTGAGCCACTGGAGGTCATCAAGGTCTCTCCTGGGTTCCATTCCGAGGAATGGTGGGGGGTGGATGAGTGCGGCCAAGTTAGCAGGGTACGGCCTATTCGGGAAGCGCCGTCTCCGGGATCGCGCCGACGGAGTTAACATAAGGTCGGGAACCGGGATTTCACGCGAGCCGGGGGGCCTGGACCGGAGGCCGGCAATGACGACCGAGGACGGGCGGCTGCGCTATACCTTCGCGTTCTGCACCTACCGGCGCGGCTGCGTCGTCGAGGACGCCATCGGCCTGCGTTTGAAGGAACGTCTTTCGCGTCTCGCCGCCGAATTCGACGCCGACCTGCTGGACATCGGCTGCGCCGCCGACTCGGTCCTTATTCGCGTCGCCGCCCCGCCCACCATCGCCCCCACTGATCTCGCGCTGGCTCTCAAAGACGGCTCCGAGCGCACCCTGCGCGCCGAGTTCCGCCAGCTGCGCGCGGTCACCGCGCTCTGGACCGCCGGCTATCTGGTCACGACCGAGCCGGATCCCGATCCGCGGCGCCTGGCCCGCTTCGTCGAAGAAGAACGCGACCACGAGGCCGGTCTGCGGGTCATCATCACCGCCCCGCCGCGCACCACCTCGCGCTAGTCGCTCGCACAGCCTGCCCTCCAGCGTCGGACTAAATCCCGCTAGCCTGGATCAGTGTAAGATCTAGGCAAAACAGCATTAGGGGTCAGGTAGGCAGTGGAAGAGCAGCCGAAAAAGAAGGGGATCGGG
>CAYYTN010000049.1:0-7812 GCA_964474495.1 uncultured Chloroflexota bacterium | reverse complement strand
CTCTCCCGCGACCGCTCCCGCAAGCGCCCCGGCCCCCACCGCCACCGCCGCGCCGGCTGTCGCCGACTGCCCCAACACCACCCAGGCTGTCTACTTCCTGGAGGCCACCGAAGCGACCGGCCCAATATCTGCATCCTTCGGCGAAGTATCTCGCCTTTTCCTCGAAGCGGCCGAAGACCCTACTCTTCTTCTGTCTGAGCGGTGGACTGTCGAGGTGGCGGCAGAGCTTGTAACTTTGCAGCTCGCCGCCGATGTGATACGCGCGATCAACCCGGCTCCGGGCACGAACGCGATCCACACCGAGCTCCTGCGAATGGCCGACAAATTGGACGACCTGATCCAGTCGCTCATTAGTGGGATCGACGACCTCGACATTTCCGCTTTCGAGCGGGCAGCCACTCTCATGACCGGGATCACGACCGATTTTCAGACCGCCACCGAGTTGACCGTCTCGTTTTGCGACTAGCCGTCAGCCTCAGTCCGGGTCCACCGCCGCACCCACAAACTTCACCACCGCCGCCACCAGCTCCTCGCCCGCCAGCAGGGCGTAATCGTTGTGATCGGCGCCGGCGATCTCCAGCAGCCGCTCCGCCCGCCCCGCCGCCGCGAAAAGCCGCCGGCTCTGCTCCGGCGGGACCAGGCTGTCCGCAGTGCCTACGACTACCAGCAACGGCGCCTCTATCCCGCCGATCTTCTCCATCGAGGTGAAGCGATCCTTCAGCAGCCAGCCCGCCGGCAGGAACGGGTAGTGCGCCCCGGCCATATCCACCAGCGACGTAAACGGCGACCGCAGGATCAAGGCCGCCGGCGGGCGCTCCGCGGCCAGGCTTACCGCCACCGCCGCTCCCAGCGACTCCCCGAAATACACGATCCTCCCCGGGTCCACGTCCGCCCGGCCTTCCAGGTACCCCACCGCCGCCCGGGCATCCAGCGCCAGCCCTTCCTCCGACGGACTTCCCGGATTCCCGCCGTAGCCCCGGTAGTCGAACAGCAGCACGCCGATCCCGTTTGTCGCCAGCGCCTTCGCCAGCGGCGCCCGCAGCGCGCGATTCCCGCCGTTGCCGTTGAACACCAGCACCGCGGCGGACACAGTCCGTTTTGTCCCGGGTTGTTGGGGCGCAGGCAAGAACCATGCCCCCAACTCCAGCCCGTCTTCGGTCACAAACGCCACTGCCTCGCCTCCCGGCAGCACGGTCTCCACCGGACCCGGCGCGCCGCCTGATGGGAAGTAAATCAGGCTCCGTTGCAGCAGCCAGGCCAGCAGGAGCAGCAGCGCCACCACCAGCAGCGCAACGCCCACCGGTACCAGCCACCGCTCGATTCCCGGCACCCGCCTACCCCTCCCCCGCCACCTCAGGCTCCCGGTGCCGCATGCGGTACAGCTCCGTCGCGAACTCCGCCCCGATCAGTAGCACGATCGCCGACAGGTAGATCCAGAGCATCACCGCGATCACCGTCCCCAGCGAGCCGTAGACCACGTTGAAGGTCGCCAGATTGGTCGCATACCAGGCGAACCCGACCTTCAGGAACTCGAACAGCACCGCCGCCAGCGCCGCGCCCGGCAGCGCCTCCCGCCAGGGCACCGCCGTGTTCGGCAGCAGCACGTAGGTCAGCGCGAAGGCCAGCGTACTCACCCCCAGCGGGACGAACCGCCCGATCACCCCGGCTCCCGACTCGGTGGCGAAATAGCCGATCACCGGGATGGTCTGGCCCGCCTGCTCCACGACGAACCTTGCCGCGTCGATGGCGCCCGACGCGCCGACCGACACGATCGCCAGCCCCGGCAATACCAACACCGCGAAAAGGTCCACCAGCTTGCCGTGCACCAGGCGGTGATGGCGGTCCGCGTCCCAGGCCACCGTCAGCGCCCGCCGCAGCGCCGCGAACAACCGCGAGGCCGACCACAGCAACGCCACGAAGGCCACCAGGCCAACCCAGCCGCGGAAGTCACCCGAGCCGTTGCCCGCGTCGGCGATCAGGCTCTCGCCCGCCGGGATCGCCTGATTCAGCGCGTCCAGCAGCGACTCGTAGGCCTCCTGCCCGAAGGAAAAATACGACACGATCACGCCGGCGCCCAGCAGCAGCGGAAACAGCGCGAAGAAGGTGTGATACGCAATCGCCGCCGCATGGGTGGCGCAGTCGTCGTCCCCGAACTCGCGCCCGGTTCGGCGAATCAGCTCGACCAGCCTCCGCAGCGGACCCGGCAGCCTTCGCTCCAGCGCTTCCAGCCGGCCGCCAACGCCCCGTCCGGCCGCCCGTACCCGGGCAAGAAACCCACTGCGCGCGCCCGGCTCCCGGCCCTCGCTCCCCGGCGGTCCGACTTTCATACCCCATTATCGCAGGCGGTCCACGACCGCTTTTTTGCGCCGGAGCGGCGGGCCATCACTGATGGCTGTCTTATGCCGGGGCGGCGGGCCATCACTGATGGCTCTTTTGCGCCGGGGCGGCGGACCATCCCTGATGGCTCTTTTGCGCCGGGGCGGCGATGGGTGGCGATCCCCGGCAACTTGCCTCGACCCGTGCGGCGGCGAGCAATCCCAGCGAGGTCCGCTAATATCGCCTCACCTACCGTCAGGGAAGGGGATCACCATGGCGCTGCAACTCGACACCATCCAGGCGACCGGCGAGCAGGTGGAGGCCGCCGCCCGCGAACTCGGCGCCGAAATCTACGGCGTCGCCTCGGTCGAGACCTTCAACCGCCTGTTTCCGCGCAAGCCTTCCCCGGACAAGTTTGTCGAAGGCGCCCGCTCGATCATCATCCTCGGCCTGCCCTTCAGCCCGGAGATCCAGGAGACCATCGCCAAACCGTGGCTGGCGGAGATCCACCGCGCGGGCGCCGACGACGCCGCGCTCGGCGACACCGCGATGCAGCGGCCCCCAGCCGGCGCCGAGCGCTACTACCACGGCCCCGAGAACAACATGTTGACCCACGAAATCCACATGATCGCCTACCGCCTCGCCGCGCAGATACGCGCCGAGGGCCACCGCGCCTTCTACTTCCCGGACGTCAAGACCGAGCCCCGTTTCAAGACCGCGCCGTTCTACTTCCTGCCCACGATGTTCGCCGCCGGCATGGGCCAGCTCGGGATGAACTGTTGCATCCTGACCCCTGAATACGGCCCGCGCTTCCGGGTCACCGCCATCATCACCGACCTTGAGCTACCGGCCGGTGAGCCACAGGAAGAGCGCTACTACCCCGGCTGCGAGGACTGCAAGGAGTGCATCAAGCGCTGCCCCAGCCGCGCCATCGACGGCAGCTACTGGAAGAACGTCTTCCGCTGCTCCGACTACGGCTGCTCCACCACCTGCCTCAGCGTCTGCCCGGTCGGCAAAGAGAACTAGCGGCCCACGGCCGCCCTTTCTCCTGCTGGTCCCGCCGCGCCGTCGGTGGCGACGCCATCGCCGGGGCCTTCCGCCACTTTCAGGACGGCGATCCCACCTCCAACCGCCCGGCCGATTTCAACACCCGCAACGCGTTGAGCGTGATCATCTTGCTGGGCTCGCGACGCCCCCAGTCGGTCATCTCCACGCCCGACCCGGTCAGGCCCGGGCGGCGCCAGTGGTACCCCTCCGGCCACCAGCGCCCGTCCTTGCGGCGCTTCCCGGCGACCAGGTCAAGGGCCTCATCCAGCCGCGGGTCGGTCAGCGGTCCCAGGCGGCTCAGCACCAGCAGGCCGTGTAGCACGTCATAGCGCCAGTAGGCCGGGTAGCGCAGGCGCAGCCAGGCCGGGTCGATCACCTCGCCGGTGTGATCCGACCGGAACATCCGGTGGCGCAGGAACAGCTCCGCCGCCCGCTCCGCTGCCGCCCGCGCGCTCGCCTCGCCGGTCGCCCGGTGATACTCGGTCAGGCCCCAGATCGGGATCAGGCTCTCGTTGAACGACGAATGCCGCGCCGCCGGGTTCACGTCGCAATTCCAGCCGCCGTCCGGCCACTGCCACTCCACGATCGACCTTGCCAGCAGCTGCGCCCGGGGATCGTCCGCGATCCCCAGCCGGCAGGCTACCGCCAGCACGTTGCCCTCCTGGGAAACGCAGCGCCGCACCCGCCCGTCGATGGTCGGGATTCGCTTGCGGTGGCGATCGCTGACATAGAAATCCAGCACCGGGCCCAGCATCGCCAGCGCCGTTGGGTCGCCGGCCGGCAGCCCCAGTTCGACCAGCGATACCAGCCGCCAGTGGGTGCCCCGAAACTTCTGGTAGCCGCCGGCGACGCCCTTGCCGTCCGGGTGCTCTTCGCCCAGCAGGTCCCGGACGTGGCGATCGTTGGCGATCTCGTCGCGGGCCCGGCGCACCTCCGGGTCGTCCGGCGGACGATCCAACAGGTCGGTCAACGCCAGGTGGCGCACGGCCGTGTCGGCCGCTTCCAGCAACCACTCGATCGTCGGGTCGTTCCGGATCAACCGGGGCAATTCCAACGCCGCCCTCCTCGCCCGCGTCGCTGCAATCCGAGTCTAGCGGCCGCACCGGTAACGGTGCGTGCCGGAAGGGTGTCGCCGCCTACTTTTCCTCAGGCGCGTCGGGCATCCAGGACTGCTTCGGCCGCTGAAAGTCGCCGGTCTGTGAATGCGCCAGGATGCCCGGGTCCAGCCACGGCTCCACGAACTCCGGCGCGTAGCGGGCCGCCCGGTAGACGTTCACCAGCTGCCCGCCGAAGAACGGCGAGTAATAGTCCCACACGATTTCCTTCTCCGGCGTGACCTCGAAGATGTGCCCGCAGTCGGCCTCGCAGATCATCGTGTTGCCGTTCGGCAGCCGCTGCTGGCCGGCCCGGAACGGGCTGGCGAAGTTCTCCGGGTCCTCGTAGGTCCACAGCATCCTGTCCGGCTCGCGCGGATCGAACTCGCGGATGATCGAGTGGCCCCGCAGCGTGCCGTTGTCGAACAGCAGGATGTGGCCGTCATCCAGCATCTGCGCCTGGTGCTGGCCGTCCAGCGTGCCGAGTCCCCAGGCCCAGACGATGTCCTTCGAGTCCTGGTCGACGATCGAGATGATGTCCAGCGAGCGGTGGCTCAGCAGGAAATTGCCCTCGCGAAAGCGCGAGTCCTGGCGGCCGATCGGGTTGTCCGGCAGGACGGTCAGGGTGTTGGTGTGCGCCCAGTCGGCCTCGTTGCGCGGCAGTTCCAGCCCGCCCAGTTCCACCAGTTCATCGACGTGATCGCTCAGCGACCATTCCCAGTGCACCAGGCATTCCCGGTCGATCTGCAGAATCATATCGTCCTGGATCGGCCCGCGGCTGAAGATGTCCGGCCGGTCCTTGTCCCGCTGGAACAGGGTCACGATGGCGTCCCGATCCGGGTAGCGGTGATAGTCGTGATGCGCGCGCCCGGGCCAGCTCCACACCAGGTTCCCGTCCACGTCCGACTCGTACAGCCCACCGAAATAGTTGTCCCAGAACAGCGAGCCGTCCGGGTTCAACTCGGCCCACTGGCTGTGCACCACCGGCCACGAGTGCACCACCCGCCCGTTCATGTCGATCAGGTACGAGGTGTCCCCGAACGCCGGCGAGAACAGCGTGTAGCCCGCCCAGGCCTTGTCCTTGTTCCAGGTCCGCACCCCGCGCAGGCCGTTATAGACCCGGGGCGGCTTCGGCTTCACCCGGTCCCCGTAGTCGCGCCCCGGCTCATGCTCGGTTCCAGCCTTCACCTGCGACGGTCGTAGGATTCTCATGCGTGGCGCTCCCTCTTCCCGCTCATCTGTGCGGTCCCGGCGATAAGTCCCTGAATGTAGCCGATTGCGTGCGCTCTTGCCCGGTAGCCGTAGCCGGCGTCGTTCACGATCCCGGGCACGTGGTCGTCCAGCAGGTAGCCGTCGAACCCGGCCGCGCGCAGGGTGCGGATGGCCTCCGCCACGTCCACGTTGCCCTCGCCGAGGAAGCACTCCTGGAACATCCCGGCGGTCCCCTGCACGTCGCGGAAGTGCACGTAGAAGATCTTGCCGCGGCCGGCCAGGTCGCTAATTGCTTCCAGGCACTGCATCCCCATCATTTCCGACCAGCACCCCATACAGAAGTCCAGGCCCAGATTGGGGCTGTCCACGATCGCCAGCATCCGCTCGAAGCCTTCGCGGTCCTTCAAGATCCGCGCCACCCCGCCCAGCGAGCCGACCGGCGGGTCATCCGGGTGCGCCGCCAGTCTTACCCCGGCCTCCTCGGCCACCGGCACGACCGCCTTCAGGAAGTACTCCAGGTTTGCCCACATCTCGTCGGCGGTGTACTCGCGATCGAACGACAGCGGCGCGTCGGCGGCCAGGTCCATATCGAACGAAGTCACCTCGGCCCCGCACCGCCCCGGGGTCGTCCGCGAGGTCCGCCAGACCGAGTTCGGCATCCAGTGGAAGCCCAGTATCGGGATACCCGCCCGGCCCAGGTTGCGGATCGTTTCGGCGTAGTTCTCGATCTGTTCGTCGCGCCCCGGTAGCCCCAGCATCGCCTTGTCGAAGAACGAATTCGGCGTATTTTCGAGGGCGAAGAGCTCCAGGCCGGCGTCCTCGATCCGGGTGCGCAGGTTCAGCAGGTCCATGAACTCCCAGCGCTTTTCGCCGGGCAGGTCCGGGTTGTTCAGTTGAATCCCGGTCGCCCCCAGCTGGGCCGCGAACGCCAGCGCCTCGTCGTCCAGACTCCGCAACTGCCCCACGGCGATCTTCATGTCCTCGGCTCCCGGTCACACCACGCCAACGCGGTCTGGATTATGAGCGGCCACCCGGAGCCGGGGCAAATGTCGCGCTGTAGTCCAGGCTTCGGGTTGCGATCTTACTTGCGCTCGAATCGCGAACCGGCGATCGGATCAACACCCTCAGGGTCCGGGAGCCGGCATCAGCCCCGGGGTATGCCGGTCACACCGCCTCGCGAGTACGGATTCAGAATGAAGTGTGCCTTAGGCGCCGATGATGTCCAGGATCACATCCGCCCCCAGGATTGCCAGCGCCGAGATCGCCACGTTCTTCGCCAGCCGCCCGAGCCAGGACGCCACGACGAAGCGCTGCCAGCCGAACCGTGCGGCCCCGGCCACCGCACCGGCGATGTCGAAGATCGGATTCGGCGTCGCCGCGAGGACCAGGATCGTCACGAATCCGTGAATCCGCAAAAAGCGCTGCACCCGGTAGTACCAGCGATTGCGCTGGATCCAGCGCGAGCCTGTATACCCCAGGAAATAGGAGTACATCTCCCCGATCACCTGGCCGGTGGTTCCGATGATCGCCGGCAGCCACCAGTTCTCGAAGGCGATCGCGAACGCCCCTATGGCCGCCCAGCCGAACCCGGGCAACATGAAGAGTGCCCCGCTCAGCACCGCCGCCACGAATAGCGCCAGGTAGCCCTCGGTCTGGTTGCGCATCAGGTTGTCGGCCAGCGGGATCGCCGCCACCGATACTCCCAGCACCGCCACCAATGTGACCAGCTGGATAACCAGCACCATCCGCCGGCGCCGCCCGTGCTCCTCCTCTGTTTCAGGTGTCTGCGTTGGCTCGTTCATCGCCAGGAAGCGCAATCTCCGGCGTCATCAGGTTTGTGAATCGGAGCATAATACCGTCAGCAACACCGGATACCGTCCTCGCCCTTCCCCCGGCGCCACCGAACCGCAGGTCTAATCATGAAAGCCGCCTACCTCGACCGCGCCAACCAGGTTTCTATCCGTGACATCCCCCGCCCCACCCCCGGCCCCCGCGACGTTCTGGTGAAGGTCGCATCGGTCGGCGTCTGCGCCTCCGATGTCCACTACTACGAACATGGGCGCATCGGCTCGTTCGTGGTTGAAGAGCCGCTAATCCTGGGGCACGAGTCGGCCGGTGAGGTTGTGGAAATCGGCGCTGAGGT
>CAYYTN010000048.1:0-12542 GCA_964474495.1 uncultured Chloroflexota bacterium | reverse complement strand
CGTCATCGAGGCGGTCTTTTTCCGGCAAGGTTTAGGTCTGCGGTTGATTGAGGCGATCACCGCGCGCGATTATCCGGTCATCCAGGGGCTTATTCTGCTCGCTGCCGCCATCTACACCATTGTGAATCTGCTCGTGGACATTTTGTACACCTACCTCGATCCACGGATTCGCGTCGCCGATGAGTCCACCGAGTAGTCCGCCCCGCACAGGCGCCGCCTTCCCGACTGGACCCCACCCATGAAACTCGGCGCCTCCATCGCCTGCTACCGCTGGATGCTCGACGCCCACCGCCGCCGTGATCGCCCCGAGCACCGAACGTTCGGCTGGCGGCCGGCGTTCCTCCAATCGGCATCGCCGCCGCCGGTCGACGCACCACGCTGGGAGTGGATGCTTGAGAAGGTAGTCGAACTCGGATTGGAGGGCTTCTACTTCCACCCCGTCGAGTTGGGCGACGAGGCCACGGCCCGCGCTTTCGGTGCCGAAATGCGCGCCCACGGTCTCACTTTCAATGGCGGGCTCGGCGTGAACTGGGCGGCGACCGCAGATGAGTGGGACGGGCACGACCACGCCTACGCACGCGAACAGATCGAGATGAACGCCATTGCCGGCTCATCAATCGCCACAACGACCCACCTGCGCGCTCCGGACCATAATCACTTCAGCACCGATCCGCCCATCGAGCGGCAGATCGATCGCGCCATCCGAAACTTCAGGACCCTCCTGCCGATGTGTGCGGAAGCCGGCGTCACCCTGGCGCTTGAAAATCACATGGACTACCGCCTTACTGAGGTCGCGGCGATCGTCGAAGGAGTCGGGTCGCCCTGGATGAAGATCACCCTCGACACGGCGAATTCATTCCTCGTGCTCGAAGACCCGCTGGAAGGGGCTCATCGGGCCGCGCCTCACACCGTCGTCGTGCACCTGAAAGACTTCAGCTCCCATCCGCTGACCGAAACCTGGGAGCCCGAGTTCCACTGGGCGCCAGTGGGCCGCGGCGATTCGCCAATCGCCGAGATCCTCGATCTGCTGGAAGCCGAGGCGCCCGACCCCGATTCACTGCTGGCGCAGATCGAGACCGGGCCTCCGCCGCACCAGGATCCGGATCAATGGCTCAGGGCTGGGATCGCGCACGTTCGGACCACTGCCTCCGATCATTTCCCCAACCAGGCGACCTGACATGCCGCTGGGGCTCTCGGCCGAAACCTACCGCTGGATAGCCTTCCCGTGGATGCGGGTAGACCGAGCCGCCTTTGGATCGAGCGGCCACGCGGTGCCCCATATCCTTTCCGTCGCGCCCCCGGCCGATGACGAAGGAGTGGTGGAGTGGCTCCTCTGGCGAACGCAGGCACACGGCCTGCGGGCGCTGTATCTGGATGCCGGCCTGCTGAACTCCGAGGCCGAGGCCGTTGCGATTGGGCAAAGCCTGGCCGAGGCCGGCATCACCTGCGTGGCGTCCGTATCGGTGGATCTCACCGCCAGCCCGGAATCATGGGGTACGCCGTCCGAGGAGAACGCGATCGCGGCCGCCGGCTTCGACGTCAGCCGGGCAACCAGCCTGCTTTCCGGCTGGGCCGGCCCCACCCGGGCCGCGATCGCCATGCGCGCCATGCGCCTCGCGCACGATGCCGGGGCCGTGGCCATCAGCCTGGTCCATGGTCAGCCCGATCGGCCGAATCGATACTGGCGCGAACCGCCGCTCGCCGAGCAACTCGAGCGCATCGAGCGCAACCTCCGCAGCCTCATCGCTCCGGCCGAAGAGCTTGGTCTGACCCTGGCGTTGGAGCCGCACATGGACTATCGCGCCGCCGAGCTGGCCGGGATCGTGACCGCGATCGATTCGCCGGTATTGCGCGTGATCCTGGATGTGGCCGATCCGCTGGCCGTGAACGAGGATCCGCTGGAGGCGGCGCGTCGAGTTGCGCCGTTCGTGATCGGCACCCACCTGCGCGATATGCGCGTGCAGCACCTGACCGAAATTGCCACCGGTACGTTCTTCCATACCCCGATTGGCGAAGGCCACGTGCCCCTGCGAGAGATTCTGGATGTGCTTGACGAGGCTGCCGAGCACCCCCGGGACCTGCTGCACTTCGCTGAAGTCGTCACCGCACCCGATCATGATGTTGAGGCATGGCTGATCGCGAGTCTCGACTGGCTACGCGCCAACGGCCCGGCGGATTGGTCTGAACCGGGCAGGTAGTTTCGGGCGAACTACCGCACCTCCAGCGCCCCACCGGCGGACGCCACGTCCAGCTCCAACCGCTCGTCCTCACTCATCACCCAGGATGTCGCGCCGAAATTGGCGTCAACCTGGTCCGGGGTATCGCAGCCGACGATAGCAACCGTAACGATCGGATTTGCCAACACCCAGTTGAGCGCCACGTGCCCCGGCGGGCACGAATGTGCGGCGGCGATCCACTCCACCACCCGCAGAACGCGATGAGCCCGGGCGGTGAACATCGTCTCGTACATCTCGCGCTTGCCTTCTTCCATCAACGAACCCGCCGGCGGCGGCTCTCCCGGCCGGTAGAACCCGGTCAGCAGGCCCAGCGCCAGCGGACTGTAGGCCATTACGCCCAGACTCTCTTCCGCGCAAAACGGCAGCATCTCCCGCTCCAGCGCCCGGTTGAGAAGGCTGTACGGATTCTGCATCAGCACGGGCGCCGGGCCACCTGACCGGCGGGCGATATGGAGCGCCGTGACGGCTTCCCGCGCCTCAAAATTGCAGATACCCCACGCCCTGGCCTTTCCCTGGCGGATCACATCGATCATCGCGCCGACAGTCTCTTCCAGCGGCGTCGTCGGGTCTCGGCGATGCACGAGATAGATATCAACCTGATCTGTCTCCAGATTGCCCAGGCTCCGCTCGATCTCCCGCATGATGTGGAGCCGCGATCCTCCCGGATCGGCCGCTCCCGGCCTGAGAACGAATCCCACTTTGGTCGTGAGCACAACTTCGTCACGGCGCCCGGAGATCGCCCGGCCCAACGCCCGTTCCGATGGTCCGCCGAACGGATCCGAGGGAATCCGCCCGTAGTCGTTCGCGGTGTCAAAGAATGTCACGCCCCGATCCAGTGCCCGCGCCACGGTGGCCTCCATCACACCCTCGTCGGTCTGCTCCCGAAACGCCATCCCCAGCGCCAGCCGCGACACCCGAATCCCGCTGTCTCCCAGGGTCGCATGCTCCATTACGGAGAGGCCTCTATCGGCGGGAAGAACGCCAGGCCGGCGCCGAGACAGTCCATCGCGATTACCTCGTCTCCCCGCAGCCGGGCCCGAATCTCGTGGCGGCGGTGCCGGAGAATCAGGTCATGTTCCGGCAGCGCGAAGTCGATCGTGATCGTCGCTCCCACCTCGGGATTGTGGAGTCTGATCCGGGAGCCGACCAGCCGGTCGCCGGCGGGCCTCCCATCGACTTGCACGGCGGTTCGATCGACCCAACCCGGAACCCGCACGAGCACGTCGCCCGGCGCCCGGGGCGTTATCCGCAGGCCGGCACCGGTGTACGGCGAGCCGACCTCGATGTCATCGGTCGCGTGATCGAACAGCAAGTTCACGAAGGTCGTCCGATCCTCCCGGCGCACCACCGCCCGATACGCCGCGCACAGCGACGCAACCGCTCCACCGACGATGTCCAGGCTCGGCGCGGCCACTCCCTGGTCGGCCGGGAGGTGACCGTAGACCGCGCTGAAACCAAAGACGCCCTTCAACCGGTCGCGGAGGTCGCGTCGCTCGTCGCCGCCGTCGACCTCCGCCGTGAAGTCCAGATCGCGCACCTGCGACGGCAGTAGCTGCGCCCGCAGGAAACGCTCCGCATCGTCATAGTAGCGGTCGTCAAGGCGGCGGCCCAGGATGAGGGCCGTCTCGATAACGTCACCCACGTTATTCATCTCGCCCTGCTCGGGGTTGACCGTGTCGTTGTAGCGCTCCACCACCCAGCCGATGTCATCGCGGATTGAGCGCAAGCCGCGATCGTAGAAGGTCTGCACCCGCCCCAGCAGCTCATGATCGTCGGTGTGGTCGGCGAGTTGCGCCAGTGAGGACATCACGCAGGTCGTCGAATGGGTGTGCTCGCCGAACCGGGCCGCGTCGTAGCCGCCGTCAGCGAGAAAGAAGCGATCGGTGGCATGGGCGGCGAGTCGCTGCGCCAGTTCCAAAGCCGGATCGAACCCGGTGGCGCGGTGATACTTCACCAGCGGACCGATAGACCGCCCCACTCCCTCGACAAACGTCGGCCGCTCGGTGATGCCGAACCCATAGTCGCGCTCGATGGCGACACGATCCCAGCCGGTCGCCGGCGTCCAGACTTCCAGGATGCGCCGGATGCCGGCTTCGGCGATTTGGACGGCCCGATCGGACGCGCGGTAGCGGACCAGCGCGTGCAGGGCGTGAAAACTTTCCCGCAGGCCGTGCTCATCCACCTCAACCAGCGGGCCACCCGGCTCCCGGTGGTTGCATGGCAGCGGGAGGCCGCCGCTGTAGGAGGCGAACGACGCCCGTGCGTGTCCCTCGATCGCCTGCTCGTCGATGTCCAGTCCCAGCGTCGCCTTCGCCGCCAGCAGCGCGTCGAGATGCCTGCCGGACATCTGGATCGCGCCGTGATACGGGCTGAACCCCAGCCAGCCGTCGGGCCAGATGCGGGTGTACATGTAGGGGAGGCCGGAATCGGCGGGGTTGAAGATACGCCCCATCGCCCGGCAGCCGAGCTCGATCGCCGAACGAATATCGGTGGTGTTCACGTTCTTCACCCGGGCGGGCGGCACCCGCGCCGGGTCGAAAGGCGGGCCTGACGTGAAGGCATCGTCAGACGGGGACCGTCGTTCGCGTCGAGAACCGCCATCCTTCATGCGTCACCTGCCCACTCGAGAACGTCGGGCGCTCCAAACAGGTGCCATGCCCGGCGACGTGATGCGCACCCCATCGTATCGCGTATCTTCCCCGGCCGGGGGTTTCCGCACGGCCGTCGCCTGCCCGGGCCTCCCCTCCATAGCGATCCGCCTGCTAACATCCCGTGCCGAGTGATTGCGCGCGCTCAGTTTAGGGGATGCAAATGGCTATTGGCCGGGGCGGTCCGTTGGTACGGGCAAACTGCATGTCGATGATTCTCGATACCGACATCGCCGAGCAGCACGGCATCGCCTGGCGACTCGAGCCGGCGGCGCCCGACCCGCACAATCCGCTCATCGAGCCCGCCTTCCCCTGGGACAGCGGCGCCTTCTTTGCCCACGGGACCGTGCTGCGCGACCCCATCGACGGGCTGTGGAAGGCCTGGACCATCTCCACCCGGGAGGAGCTCGGCGACTTCGAGAGCACCCGAAGGCTGACCTACGCGGTGTCGGAGGATGGGGTGAATTGGGAGCGTCCCCTGCTGGATCTCCACCCGCAGCCCGGATACCCGAAGACCAACATCCTGCTGGATTTCGATTCCGGCGGAAGCAGTATGTACGCATCGGTGATCGTGCACCCCGACGCGGAGGGCGATCGGCGCTACGAGATGTTCTTGATGCGGTTCCCCGGTCGGCCTCCAAGCGCCTCCAGGCGGGTAGGCGATCTACCATTCAAGGACGGCGACGATTCCCACCCGGTGGGCGTCTACCGCTACTGGTCCCAGGACGGCATTCACTGGACTGCGACCGAGGGTCCGATCATCGTCACCGCGCTGCCCGGCGACCGCATGATCGTCCCCTACGACCGGCCCGAAAACGCCGCCGACAACGCCCAGGTCTACCTGATGGACGACGGCACCTACACCCTCTACAACAAGATCGGCGAGCCGATCCAGCCGGGCGGGTACGTTCCCTACGACATCTTCACCCAGGGCCGGCGCGTTCTGGCCCGGCGCACCAGCCCCGACGGCTCGGTGTGGACCGATTCCGAGACGATCGTCCAGCCCGACTGGCGCGACCCGCAGGACCTGCAGTTCATGGAGTTGAGCCCGGGGCGCGTGCAGGACGGCTACATCGGCGTTCTCACGACGTATCACAACCTCTCGCAGACAATCGATTTGCAGCTCGCCGGAAGCGTGAACGGCCGTACCTGGTGCCGCCCGTCGCGTGAGCCGGCGCTGCCGGTCGCCCGCCTGGGCGACTACGGGGGCGGCATGCTCTGGGCCACCCGGAAGATCGTCGAAGACGGCGGGCGCATGTACATCTACTATGCCGCCACCGAGGGATTGCACGGGGATCCGTACGCGACTCAGAACTCGATCTATCCCTTCCACGCCGCGCTCTGCCGCGCGAGTTGGGACGTCGACCGCTACTGGGCCGCCGTGTCCGGGGCGGGTGGCATTCACGAGGCTTCGATGACATCGTTCCTGCTCCCGGCCGGCGGCAAGCGACTCAGCGTCAACGCCGTCACCTCAACGGTGGGCGAAGGCGAGCTCGCGGCCGAGTTGCTCGATGCCGAAGGAGCCGCGATCGCGGGCTTCAGCCGGGCCGACTATCAACCCTGGAGCGGCGACGACAAGGAGAAGGTGCTGCGCTGGTCTGGTGGCGAAGCATGCCCGGTCGAGTACGCCGCGGTTCGCTTCAATATCAGGCGCGCTCGCCTGTATGGGTTCGGCTGGAAATGAGTTGCGAACCCGGGAAGGGCCTGGGATGAGAGATCTTGATTCGACCGAACTGATCATCGGCGACGAGCCACAGTTCTTCTTCGACAATGCGCTGGTGGAGGAGGTGCAGAACGTCACGCGCACCTTTCACTCGCCACAGAAGATCGACCAGAATCCGCTGATGCAGCAGGACCGGCCGTGGGAACACGTTCTGGATTTCAATTCCAGCGACTATGAGTTGTGGCGGGACGAGGAGTCGGGACGCTTTCATTGCATCTACCGCGACCTGAATGTCGATCGCGAGAAGATGGGGCGGATCGGCGGGACGGTGATCGACTGGGACATCAGCCGCATCCGGCAGATGTACGCGTATTCCGATGACGGCCTTGACTGGGTCAAGCCCGCCATGGGCCTGGTGCGCGAACACGGGCAGGACACCAACATCGTGATGGGCAGCGAGGAATTCGGGAACGTGTGGGGTTTCGCGCCGATAGACGATCCTTCGGAACCCGACCCGTCGCGAAGGTTCAAGGCCCTGTTCGTGCACGCTCCGCCGGGGTTCCGGGTGGCCGACGAGGAGCCGGGCGCCCACATCCGCAGCGCCCACTCGGCCGATGGAGTGCACTGGACCGTGGATGACGAAGCGCCGACGTTCGGGACGTACGGCTCCCGACTTGGCGACGCGATGTTTCCGTTCTACGATCCCGTGACCCGCGGCTACCTCCTCAACACCCGCCATCCGCTGATGGAACTCGCCCCGCGAACCCGCACGCCCCACTCCACCACGCTGGGGGGGTCCCCGGGCTTCGATCCGGTGGTGGGCACGCCAAACCGGCGGAGCGTCCGGCGCATCTTCCAGTGCGAAAGCCGCGACTTCCGACGGTGGAGCGAGCCCCGCCTCATCCTCGCCCCGGACCCGAGCACCGACAACCTGGACGACGCCCTGTACGCCATGGGCACGTTGCGCCTGGGCGCCGGCTGGCTGGGGTTCATCCAGGTATTTCACATGGTCGCGAACACGTCCGATATTCAACTCGCCTACAGCAAGGACGGGCGCAACTGGAATCGTGTAGCCGCCGGCACCCCCTGGCTCACCAACGGGCCGGCCGATTCGTGGGATGAGTTTCAGGTCTTCGTCCCGCGGGTCATCACCCGTGGCGACGAGATGTGGGTGTACTACGGGGGAGCGTCCTGCCACCACGATTGGTGGATCGTCGGGCAGCAGGAAGGCCTTGATGTCGAGGAGGCCCATGACTGGAGCAAGGTGAAGGAGGGTCTGGGGCTCGCGAAGATGCGGCTCAACGGGTTCGTATCGCTCGGTGCGAATCGGGTGCGCGAAGGCATGCTGGCCACCCAGCCGGTGGTCGCCGCTGGCGACCGACTCGTGATCAACGGCGCCTGCGGGCCGGACGGCTACATCAAGGTCGAGGTTGCCGACGTGCGCGAACAGGTGCTGCCAGGCCGCGCCGGCGATCACTGCGATGCCTTCACCGGCGACTCAACATCGCACGTAGTGACCTGGGGCGGTGATTCTAACCTCCCGATGCCCTCGCCGACCGCCGCCGGCACCGTTTACGCCTCCCGCCCGGAGCACCGCCGGTTGCGATTCATCATGCGTGAGGCGGAACTCTACAGTTTCCAGATCGTCGATTCAGAATCGGGTGAATAGCCGTATCGCCAGGGAAGAGGCCTCGAAGATGCGATCCATGTCAACCCCCAGGCTCGTCGCGGCAGCGGGGTATATCCCCTTTGTCCCGTTGCCGGGACGAGCCGTCCGCACTACGGAGCGAAACGATGCCCCCACGTGACACCACCGAACTGATCATCGGCTCCGCGCCGCAGTTCTTCTTCGACAATGGGATTCTCAGCGCGGTTCAAAACGTCGCTCGCACCGTCCACTCGCCGCTGAAAATCGAAGCCAATCCCGTCATCCGGTCCGATCGCCCGTGGGAGCACATCACCTACTTCACCTTCAACGGGTGGCACGTCTGGCATGACCCGGACTCCGGGCGGACCAACTGCGTTTACGAAGATTGGCAACTGGATCGCAACCGCCTGGTGAATGAGGCGCGCGGCACCATCCACGCCTGGGCGCATGCGCGGATGCGCCAGCTCTACGCCTATTCCGATGACGGCGTCGAATGGGTGAAGCCGGCCATGGGAAACGTGGTCGAGGAGGGGCACGACACCAACATCATCCTCGGTTCGGAAGAATTCGGCTCGGTCCACTCTCCGACCATCATTGACGACCCCTGGGAAACCGACCCTGACCGGCGATTCAAGATCATGTTCTTCCACGTTCCGCCGGAGCTCAAGGAAGTCGGTGGTGGGCTCCCCATGGTCGCGCACTCGCCCGATGGCATCCACTGGACCCATCAGGACCAGCCGCCGGTGGTTGGCGCCGAGCGCGCCCAGTTGGACGATTGCGGCGCGGTCATCGCCGACCCCGAGTCGCGGGGCTACCTGTCCTTCACCCGGCATCCGTTCATGTCCGGCTCTCCAGACGATGTCCGTATGCCGCCGCTGATTCCCACCGGTGGAACCCCCACGTACGACGTGGCCGTTGATCTCCCCCACCGCCGCAATCGCCGCCGCGTGTTCATCATGGAGAGCAGTGATTTTCAGCACTGGACGACACCCCGATTGGTGCTGGCCCCGGACCCGGACATCGACAACCTCGACACCGCGTTCTACGGAATGAAACCCTACCGGATCGGGACGCAATGGCTCGGGTTCCTCAGCATTTTGAACATGGTCAGCAACACGGTGCACGTAGAACTAACCCACAGCCGCGATGGGCGTTCCTGGCGTCGCGTCGCGCCCGGCCGTCCCTGGCTGGAACCCGGTCCGCCCGGTGCCTGGGACCAGTTCATGGTCAACGTCAATAGCGCACCACTGGCGGTGGATGAGAACGAACTACGCGTCTATTTTGGAGGCGCGCGGAACCATCACGACTGGTGGTTCGCTGGGCCGACCGAGAACCGCGACGACCCATCCCGCTGGGACCACGCGCCGGAAGTGGCCGACATGCGCGAGGTCGGTTATTGCCTCGGCCTGGCCAGGATGCGTCGCGATGGATTCGTCTCCCTCGACGCCAGCCTGGAGCGCGAGGGCGTGGTCGTTACGGAGCCGTTTGTCACCGAGGGCAATACGCTGCTGGTCAACGCCTCGTGTCGGGCCGGCGGGTACGTCAAGGTCGAAGTGACCGACACCCACGACCGGCCGTTGCCGGGCGCCACCGAAGCTGACTGTGATGTATTCACCGGCGATTCCGTCGCCCATACCGTCACCTGGGGCGGGCGCGCCACGATCCCCATGGCCGCTCGCGAAATCGACGACATTCGGATGCCCGCAACCCCCTACCGCCGCCTTCGCTTCACCCTGCGCGGCGCCGAACTCTATTCCTTCCAAATCGTCCCGTCCGAAGGCGGCGTCTGATCGCGCCGGGACTGCCGGAGTCGAGCGAATCGGCTATGAAGCCCCCGACCGCCGCCGGGCCAGCTCGCCGAGCACTTCGTCGGCGGCCTGCAGGGTGCGATCGATATCGTCTTCGGTGTGGGCGGCCGTGATGTGGTTGCGCTTGAGATTTACCGGCAGCATGTAGAACCCCCGGTCCACCATGCTCTCGTTGAAGGATTCGTACATTGCGGCGTCGTTGCGGATGAGATCGCGGAAGTTGCGTATCGGCGGGTCCATGAAATAGGTGACGAACACGGAGCCGAAGCCGCTCACAATGGCGTCGAGCCGGTGTGCGTCGGCGATCTCCTGGAGGCCCGAACGCATGCGGTCGCCCAGTGCGAAGAGCCGCTCGTAGAACCCGGGCTTCTCGTGCTGTTCGATCGTGGCCAGGCAGGCGGCCATGGCGAGCGGGTGCGCATTGAACGTGCCGGCGAAGAAGACATCGCCGGTGGCGGTGTTGAATCCCTCCATCAAATCACTCCGACCGGCTACAGCCGCGCAGGGGTAGCCATTGGCCATCGCCTTGCCGAGGGTGGTGAGATCGGGCGTGACGCCACTGATCGCCTGGTAGCCGCCCAGCGCGTGCCGGAAACCGGTGACGATCTCGTCGAAGATGAGAATGCTGCCGTACTGGGTGGCGAGACTCCGCATCGCCTCCAGGAAGTCTTGCTCGGGCAGGATGCATCCGATGGCGTGCGGCACGAGCTCAAAGATGATTACCGCGATCTCCTCCCCGTACCGCGACATCGTCTCGGTCAACTGCTCGACATCGTTGAAATCCAGCACGATCACCTCATCGATCGTGGCCGGCAACATGCCGGTCGAGAGTGGATCGAGGCTGCCCAGCCGTTCGGGAGGACTGATGACGTTCATGAGAACGTAGTCGTGCCAACCGTGGTAGCAGCCCTGGAACTTGATGATCTTGCGGCGCCCGGTTACGCCCCGCGCCAGTCGCACGGCGTGGTAGGTGGCCTCGGAGCCGGAATTGCAGAACAGCACCCGTTCGGCGCCGGGGACGTGTTCCACGATCTTCTCCGCGGCGGCGATCTCCACCTCGGTGACGCCCACACCGATGAGGTCGAGCTCGAGTTGCTGGCGCGCCACCGCGGCCGCCACCGCTGGATCAGAGTGGCCCAGGATGATCGGCCCGAAAGCGGCGTGGTAGTCGAGATAGCGCTGACCGTCCAGATCCGTCATGTACGCACCTTCGGCGCTCGCCCAAACAAGCGGCGGATCCGTGTGGCGTTGCGAGGTACTCACTCCGCCCGGTATCACTTTGCGGGCGCGATCAAACGCGAGTTGCGACGCCGGGCCCGATTCTCTGTTTCGAGGGGTCATGATTCACCCTTCTCTGCTATTCGTCACGGTGTCCGGCGGCTTTGGCCGGCGAGGGGCACCGGTCAATTCGGGGGGAGTTTGGCCGGTTCGGACGGGACGGCGCCCCCCGATTCCTCGATCTCACTCCAGAAATGGCAGGCGACCTCGTGGGTCTCGCCGGCGGGCGTCAACTCCGGCGTTTCCTGCGCGCACCGTTCACGCGCCCACGGGCAACGCGGATGAAATCGACATCCCGATGGTGGATTGACGGAACTTGGAACGTCCCCCGGCAAGACTATGCGTTTGCGGTTTGCCTCGACCTTCGGATCGGGGACCGGAATCGCCGACAGCAACGCGCGCGTATAGGGGTGCAGAGGACGTTCGTACAGTGCATCGCCTGACGCCACTTCGGCGATCAGGCCGACGTACATGACGGCTACCCGATCGCTTATATGGCGGACAACCTTCAGGTCGTGGGCGATGAACAGGTACGCGACACCCAGGGACTGCTGTAGTTCGCGCATCAGGTTGATTATCTGAGCCTGGATCGACACGTCGAGCGCCGACACCGGTTCGTCGCAGACAACAAACGACGGTTCCACCGCCAGTGCCCGGGCGATGGCGATCCGCTGCCTTTGCCCGCCTGAAAACTCGTGGGGGTAGCGCACCGTATGGCCGCCGGTCAGGCCGACCAGTTCCAGCAACTCGCGTACTCGATCGCGTCGCTCGGCCTTCGAATCGCCGATGTTGTGCACGACCAGGGGCTCTTCAACAATCTTTCCAACGCTCATGCGGGGATTGAGTGAGCCATAGGGGGCCTGGAAGATCATCAGCATCCGACGCTGCGCCTGCCGGCGTTCGCCGGTTGAGAGACCACTCAGCTCCCGTCCCTCGAAGATCACCTGACCCGAGGAGGCCCGCTCCAGCTGCATGATCGTGTTGCCGGCGGTCGTCTTTCCGCATCCGGATTCGCCCACCAGGCCCAGCGTTTCCCCGGCTCCGATCGAGAAACTGATGCCGTCTACCGCCCGCACCGCGCCCACTCGCCGCCGGATGATGACTCGGCGGCGGTAGACTGGGAAGTGCTTGGTCAGGTCACGAACCTCCAGGACCGGGCCGTTCGAATCGACCGCCCCGGAATCGCGTATCAGTTGTCCCGGGTCCGCGCTCAACGCAGTTCCCCGGTCGCTATATCCACAACGCAGCGGACGGTGTGAC